>PWMO01000360.1 GCA_003558175.1 Spirochaetaceae bacterium | reverse complement strand
TGGAGCGAATCCGCCGGGTGTGAGTCCGCGGCCGGCACGGACGGCGGCGGCAGGAGGAGAACGAAGAGAACAAGTGCGACGACTCCTGAGAGCAGATTGCGGCTTTTCATTGCGGCGATTGCATTGTAATCTGGACCGAGCCGTATTTCAATTCACTCAAAGTTCAGAAGCAGGACCAGAATATTGAAGCATCACCAGACCGGCGCTCAAAGCTCCACTCGCCTCGCATTATCCCATACGCTTCCGATCATCATCGGGGTGACACCGTTTGCAATCGCGTACGCCGTGCTTGGATCTGCGGTCAGCCTGCAGCCGCTCGAGATTATCGCGATGTCGATGATCGTGTTTGCCGGCGCGTCGCAGATGGTGGCGGTCACCATGATGCAGGACCCCGCCGTGCCGATGCTGCTGCTGGTGGTAACGGTAGCGTTGGTCAACCTGCGGCACCTGCTCATGGGGGTCTCGATGGCGCCGCACCTGCGGCACACCTCAAGGCCGGTTCAGGCGGCAGTGGCGTTCTTCATGATAGACGAATCCTACGCGCTGTCGATGAACCGCATGCAGCGGTTTGGCTTTGACATTCGCTACTACTTCACCTGCGGCGCGGTGTTCTACATCGGCTGGAACGCGCTGACGGCGATGGGAGTCTTCTTCGGCAGCTTGATTTCGGATCCGTTCGCGCTGCCGCTGGACTTCGTCATGCCTGCGACGTTCCTGGTGCTGGTGATGCCGTTCCTGTCGCAGTGGCCCAATATCCTGGCGGCGCTGACTGCCGCGGTAGCGGCGGTCCTCGGAGCGCTCTATCTCCCCGGGTACTGGTACATCGTCATTGCTGCCGTTCTGGCGGCGGCGGTGGGCGCGGCGGTCGAAGGGCGGCTTGAACGGCGCAAGGGCGCACAGCAGCACCAGCCCGAAGAGGATCGGATCGATGCGGTTTGAAGTATTTCTGATGATCGTGGCGATGGGTGCGGTTACTTACCTCTCGCGCGTGATAGGCTTTGTAATTGTGCGAACCTTTGGCGTTCCGCGGGCGGTCGCGCGCTGGCTGACCTATGTCCCGGTGGGAATTCTGACGGCGCTGATTGTGCCTACGCTGCTGATACGTGACGGCAGGGTGCAGATCGGTCTCGGCAACCATTACCTGCTGGCAGGCCTTGTTGCGGCCGCGGTCGCCTACAAAACGCGCAACGTGTTTCTGACGGTGGGTGTGGGCCTTGGCGCGGTGATGCTGCTGCAGGCAACGGGCTTCGGCATTGGGTGACGACGAGGAGTGGCGGAGATGAGTGAAGGCAATACACGAGTAGCGATCGTGGGCGGAGGAATCTGTGGGCTTACCGTCCGGCGTTCGCTGATGCGCTCAGGTTTCACGACTGAACTGTTTGACAAGGGACGGTCGCCGGGCGGGCGAATGAGCCGTCGGCAACACGGGGAGTACCAGTTCGATCACGGGGCGCAATACTTTACGGTGGTCGGCAGCGACTTCCAGGAGCTGGTTAACCGGTGGGACGCCGAGAAGTTCGTGACACCTTGGACCGCACGGATCGGCGTTCTGAAGGACGGAGACTGGACCGAAGCCCGCACCCAACCGGTACGATACGTCGGAGTTCCGGCGATGAATGCCCCGGCAAAGGCTCTGGCTGCGGACGCCGACGGCGAGGTTCACCTGCAGTGCAGGATAACGGACGCGGTTCGCGAGCAGGACGGTTCCTGGTCTCTGACGGATGATCGCGGCCGGAGTTACAGCGGCTATCGCTTTCTGGTCATCACCATTCCGCCCGCCCAGGCGCTCGAGATACTGCAGGAGCCAACCGCGGTACGGGCCACGCTCGGCGGTGCAGTGGTTGACCCGTGCTGGGCGGTAATGGCCGTATTCGATCCACCGCTTGGCGTTGATTGGGACGCGGCATTTGTTCAGAAGGGGCCGCTGGCCTGGGTGGCACGCAACGGCAGCAAGCCGGGCCGCCCCGAGCACGACGCGTGGGTGCTGCACGCCACCCCGGACTGGTCACGGCAGTTTGTCGAACAGGACAGGCCCTGGGTTGCCGCGGAACTGCTGCAAGCCTTCGGTCACGCGTTGGGCCGTAACCTGCCCGCGCCGGCGTGGAGCGGGGCGCACCGCTGGCGCTACGCCCGCCCGCGGACCCAGGTTCCGGACGGCTACCTGTGGGACGCAGCGTTGAACCTGGGACTTTGCGGCGACTGGTGTGTTGGTGGCCGCCTGGAAGGGGCGTTTACCAGCGGCAGACTGCTGGCCGAACAGATCCGCCGCCAGGCGGCCGGTCGGCCGTCTCACGCTGCGCAGCCATCGTAGCAGCAATCAGGCAAATGCCGGCAGCGATCAGCCGGGGCAGTCTCAACGAGTCGATCGCGGCCGACGCTGCAAGTGGCGTGCGTAGCATTTCACGAGCGTGTTGGACCAGCCGCAGAGCGTGCTGTTGCGCACGATGCGCTTGATCTCCTTGCGCGGCACCTTTACGTCGCCGGTGAAAACTCCGGGATTGCCGCGGCTGAAGGCAACGGTGCGAACGGCAAACAGGATCGGCCACATGCACGCCTGTCGAATGCGGTAGGCGCCGCGCGGCAGAAGCAGGATGTACCGAACTGCCGCCTGCAGGTGGCGCTCCGCCTTGGCAACCAGCGTGTCCAGCACCTGCATCGCCCCGTCACGGTGCGCGGGATCGAACAGCTGTTCACGCGTAATTCCGGCGCGGCTGCAGAACGACTCGGGCACGTAAATCCAGCCGCGCTCGTAGTCCTTGCGCAGGCCGCGGATGATATTGACCGTCTGCAGTGCCAGGCCGGTCTCGCGTGCCACGGTCATCAATCGCTCCATGCGCGCCCGCACGAGCGGTGAGTGGAAGGCGAACACCTCGGTGGAAAGGTACCCAACTCGGCCGGCAACCTCGTGCATGTAGTCGTCCATGTCGGCCTCGGTGCGCACATCCGGGCCACGCGAGACCCAGCGCGCCATTCCATCGGTTGAGTTGCGCACATGGCGCGTGATCTGGTCTTCGAGCTCAGGCGGGAGCTTGTGCAGGCCGTGCAGGATCTGGCGTGCCGACGCCGCGGCTCGGTAATCGGCTTCACCGTTGGCCGGAGTGTCGCTGATCGCCTGCTCCAGCTCGGCAATCGACGCATCACCGGCAATGACCGCCTGCCACAGGTTCAGCAGGCGTACCTTTTCCTGCGGCGGGAGCGACTGCGTGTCTTCCAGATAGTCCGAGACGCGCAGCATAAGGTAGGCGAGGCAGAGCGCATTACCGGCTTCGGCCGGCAAGTTGCGGATGGAGAGGTAGAAGGTACGACTTGTGTGTTGCAGCAGCTCCCAGTAGTTCATGGCGGGACGAAGTCTACCACACATTCGGGCAAACAAGAACCTGCCTGTTTGCGCCGGGCGCCTCGCGCCTTGCATAGACTCCGGTGTCGGCGTATGATAGATAGACCGGAAACTATCCCGGTTCAAGAAGGAGCGGACTATGGCAATACGAAATCTTCTTCAGGAAGGCATGGCAATCGGAAAGCAGAACCTGCTGGTTTTCGTTCCGGTGCTGGCTTCTTCGATCGTGATCTGGCTGCTGATGCTGATCACCGTTGGGGGTGCCGGGCTATTCATGGTGGGAGGCGCCCAGACTCCTGAAGCAGTGGCAGGAGGCGTAGCAACCGCGTTTGGAGGCATGGCTCTGGTGGCGGTAATTGGCGCCATCCTGACGATGCTGGCACACGGAATGACCGTGGTTATGGTGGGGAATGCGCTCGACGGTGCGCAGGTGGATCTCAAGAAGGCGTGGAACAAGACCCTGGAGCGGATTGTTCCTCTGGTACTGGCGTCGGTAATTGTTGGTGTGCTGTTTGGAATTGGGATGATGCTGATCGTGCTGCCGGGTCTGGTGGTGGCGTTCTTCCTGATGTTCACCTTCGTCGCGGTCATGCTGGATGAGAAAAACGTTTTTGAATCGATCAGCAAGAGCGTTCGGGTGGTAAAGTCACGACTTGGTGACTGCGTGATCTTCTTTCTGCTGCTGGTGGCACTCGGCTTTGTGTTTGGTGTTGTGAACATGATCCTGCAGTTGATCCCGGTTCTCGGGCAGGTGCTCGGGATGGTGGTCTCTGCGGTGTATACGGGGTACGTTTCGATCCTGCTGGTGATGGCGTACCGCGAGTTTCAGGCGCCCGCAGTGGAGGATGAACCGGCAGCGTAACTGGAACTCAGGTGGCGGTTTTCTCAGACGAGACCGGCATCTCGGTCCGGGGTGCGTGTCAGAACAATCTAAAGAATATCGATGTTGACCTCCCGCTCGCGAAGTTGATCGTCGTGACGGGGGTCAGCGGATCGGGCAAATCGTCGCTGGCCTTCGATACGCTGTATGCCGAAGGCCAGCGTCGCTACGTAGAGACCTTTTCGGCCTATACTCGGCAGTTTCTCGACCGGATGGACAAGCCGAAGGTCGAGCGCATCGACGGGATTCCGGCCGCAATCGCGGTTGACCAGACCAATCCCGTGCGCACCTCGCGCTCGACCGTCGGCACCATGAGCGAGCTCAACGACCACCTCAAGCTGCTGTACGCGCGAGCGTCGCAGCTCTACTGCCGCTCGTGCGGTCAGCCGGTTGTTCGCGACACCGCGCAGTCCGCGGTCGATACCGTGTACCGGTCGTTGCCGGCCAACGGCACGCGAATTGCGGTGACCTTTCCGGTGCGTGTGCCGGCCAACTTCACCGAAGATGAAGTCGTCCGCCTGCTGGAAGAGCAGGGCTACCGCACCATTCAGGCGCGTTCGGGCGATCTGCTCGAGGTGGCGCAGGACCGCACGACGCTGACCGAACTCAACCGGCAGCGGATCCTCGAGGCCATGGAGGCGGCGTTTCGTCGCGGGCACGGCCGTGCCTCGGTCTGGCCGGTCGCGGCCAACGCGGGCGGCGCGGAAGGGCCCGCTGACCGGGCAGCGGGCCGCCGCGCCGGAGCGGCCGGTGCCAGGGTGCTGAGGTTCTCGAGCGACCTGCACTGCCCGGACTGCGATCTGCACTA
>PWMO01000405.1 GCA_003558175.1 Spirochaetaceae bacterium | reverse complement strand
GTACAGCGAGGTGATCCGTGTACTGGAGCCACAGGTGTTTCTCTACCGTGAGAACGCGCTCTTTTACTATCTGCTGGGACTCAGCTGCCTGAGAACGGGCGACCTGGGCGGTGCTGAATCGTACCTTAATCGGGCGTCGCATATTGACGACGAGTCGGTTCCGGTGCTGCTGGCGCTGGCGGCAGTGCAGGCGCGTCGCCTGCGCAGCGATGAAGCGCTGCAAACCTGGCTTGCGGTGATCGAGCAGGATCCCAATAACCGGATTGCCAAGCGCGGACTGGCACTGCTGCGCGCAGCGGACTCCGACGCCGTGTTGCACGAAGCAATCGACGGCGACAGAATCGTTCGCTACCTGCCGTCCGAAGCCGTGTCGTTGTCGCGGCCGCTGCGCGTCGCGGGACTGATTGCCGTGGTTGGGTTACTGGCCGGCACGGCGTTGTGGGTGGCTCCGCACCTTTCGCAACGGGTGCGCGAGCTTCGCGGGCCGGAGGAAGAGCGATCCGGAACGGAGCTCGCGCGCCTGGAACGGGAGACCGCGGAACTTGCGAGCTACGAGGGGCAGTTCCGTTACGTGCTGACGGAGCCGGAAATACGCCAAAGCTTCCGACGCATGGGCGATTACTTCAATGCGTTTCGCGACAACCGTGCGATGATCGAGATCAACCGGATTCTCAACTCAAACGCCGCGCCGGAACTGAAGGGGCGCGCCGCATTGCTTTCCGAATACATCCGCGCACCCGGCTTCGCCGATTTCCAGGACAACGCATCGTTTGCCGAGGTGTCGCGCGAGCCGTGGCTCTATGCGGACAGTTACGTCCGCTGGTCGGGCAGGATCAGCAATCTCGATGTGGGCGAAGAAGAGATCCGATTCGACCTTCTGGTTGGATACGAAACCGAACGGGTGCTGGAAGGAATTGTTCCCGTGCGCCTGACGTTTGCCGCGCGGCTGCATGCTGCGATGGCGGTTGAGATTATCGGGCGGGTGGTTGTCACCGATGACCGGCTGGACCAGATTGACGCTACGTCGATCCGAATGATCAACCCTGAGTGAGAGAGAGACGATGCGCGCAGTAGTTCAACGGGTGTCACAGTGCCGGGTGGAGAGTGGGGGACACGTTGCATCCGAGATCGGCCCCGGGCTGCTGGTGTACCTCGGCGTTACCTCAGACGACAGCGAGCGCGATCTGACCTACGTGGCCGACAAGGCACTGAATCTGCGCGTATTTGACGATGAGGCCGGCGTGATGAATCGCAGCCTGCTCGAGGTTGACGGAGAGATGATGGTGGTTTCGCAGTTCACCCTCTACGGCGATACCCGTAAGGGGCGCCGCCCGTCGTACAATCACGCGGCAGCTCCAGAGACGGCGGTTGAGGTGTACCGTGCGTTTGTTGCCCGCATTCAGGATGCGGGCGTCTCGGTAGGAACGGGCGTGTTCCAGGCGCACATGGATGTGGTGAGCGTTATTGACGGGCCGGTCACGATTTTGATCGACTCCCGCAAGCAGTTCTGATCCACTCGCGTGCGCAGTGCTGAGCGCCGCCTTCCACCAGGCCGGCGCCACGCTCCGGAACCAAGCCGGTGCGCCTGCACGCGGCCGGCGCGGCTAAATGAAGAGCTTCAGTGACGAGTTAAGGTAGTCGCGACAGTTGAAGCCCTCGAAGAACGGCGAGAGCGACTGTTCTTCGTTGATCCGCATGATGATTTCGGCGCTGCGGCGGGCCGACGAGACAACGTGCAGGAACGGCATCTCCTGCCGCATCTGGTCGGTGCACGCCACGGTATCGAGTACCACGGCGCGGTCGAGCAGGCCCTCCTCGTAGAGCGACTTGAGCCGCTCCACGGCGGGATGGGAAAAAACCGGGTGTACCGAGGTGATGTTCACCTTGGCAACGTTGCGCTTGCGCAGCTCCCGTACCAGGGCCGAGACGCTGCCGCCGGTGTCGATCATGTCGTCAACAATCCAGACTTCCTTGCCTTCGATCGGACTGTCGGAGAGTATGTTGACTCTTTCAACGGTATTGGCCTTGGCGTAGTCGCGCTGTTTGTGAGCAATCATGAGCCGCGTGCCGAACGCGTTGGCGTAGCGCTTGGCTATTCCCTCACTGCCGGCGTCGACTGAACAGAAAAGCCACTCTTTCTGCACGACCTCTTCAAGGTACTCAGTGGTTTTGATGAAGTTATCGGTGATGTACTCTTTGAGCAGCGGACCCACCGGAACATCGTCAATGCCGCATTCAGTTGGATCGACCACCGTCTTTGATTTGTCGGAGTGCAGCTGATAGGTAATGATATGATCGACCCCGAGGCTGACGAGCGTCTTGTAGTGGACCCAGAAGCCGACAGAGTTGCGCCGCGTGGTTCGATCGGACCGCGAAGCGGAGCAGTACGGTTCAAACAGGGTGATCCGTCCCGCCTGGGCGCGGCGCAGAGCGTCGATGCTGTGATACAGTTCGACCTTGGCTTCTTCTACGCTGATGCCGTACTCATTGCGACCTGAGGTTGCAAAGAGGAACACATCTTTGCCGCGCAGCGAGGTGTGCACCTCGACTTCCATCTCGCCGTCGGCAAAGCGGACGGTTCGCAGCTTTCCGACAAACTCTCGCGGTCTGCCGGAGCCTCGGTAATCGGGAAACGTCTCTACCTGGAAGGCGACGCGCGAGGCATACTCTCGCATTGATCGGGTCGAAAGTATGAGCAGTTCTCCACGCATGTTCTCTGTATAGCATGCCGCGATTGTTCAGTCAAACAACCGCCGCGACACCGTAGCCGCTCGCGTAACGAGGTCACCGTCGCGCGAGGCGCGGCGGATGTCGTCAATCACCACCGCGAGCGTCGGGTCGGGCCGCAGCAACGCCGACTCGAGATAGCCGAAGGCGAGGCGCGTCCAGCTCGCATCGAGTCTGCCTGAGGTCCGTTCGAGCTGTCCCAGCAGCGCGCTGCCGGTCTGCATCAGCGCCGCTGCGGACGGGGCGCGCCTGTAGGCGGCTGCGAGCCGGAAGTAGACCGCAGCGAGCGAAACGTCTCCCGGGTGAGCCCAATCGTCAGGCCGTCCCGGTTCGCCGGCGCCGGTCAGGTGAGAATCGAGGTAGGCGAGGGTATTCTCGGGAACCGCGGGCGAGCGTGGTTCGCCTGCGCTGTTGAAGTAGGCGCGCTCGAGGTAGAGGGCCGCAAGCAAGTGGCGCACGTAGGCGCTCTGATGCGGCAGTTCTTCCAGCAGACCGCGAATCAGGCGCGGCCGATCGTAGCGGGAAACGGCACCTCCGTCACCTGCAGCGACTGTATCGGCCACGGCGGCGGCCGCGCCCAGAACCAGGTCGACAGACTCAGCCAACGACGCGTCGCGCAGCGCTGTCAGCAGCTCCCCGTCGCCAAGGGCACGCCCCAGCAGCAGAAAGGGCGGGCCGACGCGCAGCGCCGAACCAGGCGGCTCGGCCGCAAGGGTACCCGCCCCGGGGGAAAGCAGCAGCACGAGCGCAAGGGCCACCGTTGCGGCGGCTCGTGCGGGCGCATTGAGAATTGGCCGTCGGGCCCGAACCACAATCGGCACGCTGCGCATGAGACCTCTCCAGAGACTACTATCGGCCGGTTTTGGCGGCGTCAGAACCCTGGGGTGCGGAAATGGCCTATTGACCGGCAAAAATTGCAAGGATACTATGCAAAAAGACAATCACGGGACCATTTTGCGATGTGTTAACCCTGTAGAGACTATCAACCAAAGGGGAAAGTATGGCAAAGAAAGAATCTTCGGCGGCGATCGAAAACGCGGAAGAGAAAGGCCGCGCAATCGAGGCTGCCAAGCTTCAGATCGAGAAGCAGTTCGGCAAAGGGTCCCTCATGAAGCTCGGTATCGGTACCGAGGTAAAAGGCATTGAGGCCATACCGTCGGGGTCAATTCTGCTTGACGAGGCGTTGGGGCTTGGCGGATACCCAAAGGGTAGAGTGATCGAGATCTACGGTCCCGAGTCCTCAGGCAAGACCACGCTGGCGCTGCACGCAATCGCCGAAGCCCAGAAGAAGAAGGGTATCGCGGCATTCATTGACGCCGAGCACGCACTCGACCCGGTGTATGCGGGGAACCTTGGCGTCAACATCGATGAACTCTGGGTGTCGCAACCGGACAACGGTGAGCAGGCCCTTGAGATCGCCGAATCGCTGGTACGATCGGGCGCCGTGGACATCATTGTTGTAGACTCGGTTGCGGCGCTTACTCCACAGGCCGAGATCGAAGGCGACATGGGCGATTCGCACATGGGCCTGCAGGCGCGGCTGATGAGCCAGGCGCTGCGCAAGCTGACCGGGACTATCTCCAAGTCGGGGACCTGCCTGATCTTCATCAACCAGATCCGCATGAAGATTGGCGTGATGTTCGGCAACCCGGAAACAACTACCGGCGGCAAGGCGCTCAAGTTCTACTCTTCGGTGCGGCTGGAAGTGCGTCGAATCGAGACCATCACCAAGGGCAGCGACGACGCTATCGGCAATAAGGTGCGGGTCAAGGTGGTCAAGAACAAGGTGGCCTCTCCGTTTCGTAAGGCCGAGCTGGAAATCATGTTCGGGAAGGGGATTTCGTCCTACGGCAGCCTGCTCGACGCCGCACTGAAGTACGACATGGTGCAGAAGAGCGGCAGCTGGTACTCGATTGGTGAAGAACGCATCGGTCAGGGGCGGGAGAACGCCAAGACCTTCCTGGAAACCAACTCGGACCTTGCGGCCGACCTGGAAACCAGACTGCGTCAGGTCATGTTTCCGCCGGCGGTACGCAAAGACGCAGCGGCGGGCGATGCGGCAGCCGGAGCGGCGAAAGCGGCGGGCGCCGCCAAGCGGACCGCTGAGAAAGCCGCGAACCCGGCGTCGGCCGGAGCCGCGGCAAAAGCCGCGTCACAGAACGACGCGTCACAGCAGGGAGGTTCACCACAAAACGGCCCGGAGCAGGGAGGAGAAGACGAGCTGTTCTGATGCGCCGGTACGAGTCTTCCTGGGGCTGGGATCCAATATCGGAGACCGACTCGCAATCTTGACGGCGGCGGCGG
>PWMO01000245.1 GCA_003558175.1 Spirochaetaceae bacterium | reverse complement strand
TTTTTCGCGTCGATCGAGCAGCTTGATCGGCCGGAGCTGCGTGGCAAGCCGATTCTTGTGGGTTCGGAGCGGGCGCGTGGGGTGGTGACGGCTGACGGCCGGCAGTATCCGTTCGGCTCTATTGCCGAACTCGCGCAGCTATTGACGTCGCGCATTCCCACAGAAACGCCGCACAGGTGAGCAGCCGCGGGCAATGAGCCGCACAGGCAATGAGCAGAGTGGAACAGAGATGATGGACAAGATGGGAAACAACGAGGAACCTTTTGAACTGGTGACAACTCGTGGCGGAGACCGAGGCGAGTCGGGTTACTACTCGGGCGAGTGGCGGCGCAAGGATGACCTCATATTTGAGGCAGTTGGAGATATCGACGAGCTCAACAGTCACGTGGGTGTGGCCCGCGCACGACTGAACGCAGCGTGTGCGGACGATTTTGAACTGCCGTCGATGCAGTTCACGCTGCTGAGGATTGGTTCGATGGTCGCAACATCGCCCGGGCACGAGTTGTACGAAACGCTGCAGCATGTGGCGGACGAGGACGTAGACGAGCTTGAGGCCCATGAGCGCCGCCTGCTGAAGCGAACGGAAATCAAGCCGGTGTTTGTACTGCCGGGCGAAAACGAGGCTGCCGCCGCGGTGGACGTCGCCCGCAGTGTCTGTCGTCGGGCGGAACGGCGCCTGGTAACGGTAATCCGCGATCGCGGCCGGCACGACCTGCACGCGTGCCAGAACTGGCTCAACCGCTTCTCGGACGTTCTGTTCATACTTGCGCGGCACGTCGAGCAGAGAGACGCGCGCCGCTGAAGATGCACGACTTTGCCGGGAATCCCGCAGCCATGGAGGCCGCCGCCAGGATGAACCAGTATGGCCGGGCCCGGACACCGTTCCTGTTTATCCTCGACTATGCGCTGTGCGAGCCGATCGTGCTTGCACTGCAGGATGTGGATCCAGAAAGCATCGCCTACTGGATTCGCGGCGTTACAAACCGGCCGCAGCGACCGCCGGCGGGTCGAGAGCCGCCGCGCATTGCCCTGGTCGGGGCACCGTCACGAACTCGCTATCACAACGCGTTCGGCATCGTGCAGGATCACCTGCGGCGGGGCAATTCCTACCTTACCAATCTTACCTTGCCGTCCGAGATCGAGCTGAGCGGGTCGCTGCTCGATCTCTACGACCACAGCGAGGCAAAGTATCGCGTCTGGGTGCGGGACCGTTTTGTGGCATTCTCGCCGGAGCCGTTTGTGACAATTCGGGATGCGACCATTTCATCCTGCCCGATGAAGGGAACGCGCACCGGCTCCGATCCCGAGCAGGTGCGTGCTCTGCTTTCGGACGCCAAGGAGTACGCGGAGCACGTAACAATTGTCGATCTGATTCGCAACGACATCGGACGCGTTGCGGAGAAGGTGACGGTCGAACGCTTTCGCTACATCGAGACAATCGAGACCGACGCCGGGAGCCTGCTTCAGATGAGCTCGGAGATTTCCGGCGAGTTGTCACCGGACTGGCAGAACCGAATAGGCGATATCCTGTTGGCGATGTTGCCACCCGGGTCGGTGACCGGCGCACCCAAGTTCATGACATGCCGCATCATTGCCGAGGCGGAGCAGTACGCGAGAGGATTCTATACCGGTGCAGTCGGTGTCTTTGACGGCGAGGCGCTCGACGCGGGGGTGCTGATTCGGTTTGTCGAACAGAACGGTTCGCGGTTCTTCTTCAAAAGCGGGGGAGGTATCACCATCTACAGCAACGAAGCGGCGGAATACCAGGAGCTGCTGGATAAGGTCTATGTGCCGTTGTATCGAAACCATTCGCGTTGAATCAGGACGGGTGATGCATCTGGAGTATCACCAGCGACGGGTGAACGCTACGCGGTCCGAGCTCTTTCCACGCCTGCCGCAGCTAACGTTGCATGAGTGGGTGCCCGAGGCGCTGCCGCCGACCGGACTGCATAAGCTGCGGATCGTGTACGGGCGCGCGGTGGAAAAGGTCGAGATCGTGCCGTATCATCGACGCGCCGTCAAGTCTCTCGTCTGTATCGCGGCGGACGAGGCCGACTACCGCTTCAAATGGGAAGACCGCTCTCTGTTTAGCCGCCTGATGACCGACCTTGGTTCCGACCAGGATATTATTGTCGTCCGGAACGGGTACGTGACCGACAGCAGCTACGCAAACCTGGCGCTGCAGCAGGGAGACCGATGGGTAACGCCCGACACGCCGCTCCTTGCAGGCACCGCCCGGCAGCGTCTTCTGGATGCCGGGCTGATAACTGCCGTACCGGTGCGCGCGGCCGACCTGCGGCGGTACTCGCGCGTCTCCCTGATCAACGCGATGAACGACATCGGCGACATCGTCATTCCCATTCAGGCAGTCCACCCCCTCGACTCCTGAGCCCCCTGAAGCAGCCAAGGCCTGAAGCACTGGAGGCTGCGTTCAGAGCGGTGATGGATCCCCGGCGCAGCGGTTCCCTATCCCGATCTGCCAGATATCGGCGTGGTGCAGTTCCGTGTCGTAGATCGCGTAGCTGACCGGGACTTCCCGGCTGCCGACAGGTGTGTAGCCCATCACCGCGCCCGGGTTGAGGATCCAGCAATTCTCCCGCGAATCAATGGTGTGCTGATGATCGTGGCCGTAGCAGATCAAGTCCGCTTCCAGAGGATCGAGGACGCCGGCTACGGTGTCGTAGTGTGTGGCGATAACCGTTCGATCCCCAAGCTCACCGCAGTACAGCTCGCCGTGCAGATGCACGTGCGGAAACTGCAATGCGGCCTGAGTGATCCGGTACATGTCTCCGTCGTTGTTTCCGAACACGATGTGTATCGGCCGGTTCGCAAAGCCTTCGGCGATGCGCGCAACGATGAACGGTGCACAGAGATCGCCGCAGCAGACTAGTGCGTCGGCATCCTTTACCGCCTCGAGCACGCTGCGCAGGTTCCAGACGTTGTCGTGGATATCCGAAATAATAGCGACTCTCACGGTTGGCCTCCTCGAACACCGGTCATGCTGCCGGGGCTCTTTCGTTAACCACAGTATACCAGCCCTTTCCTCGCGAGTGGAACAGTTCCTGACAACTGCTACTTGATTTCCAGGTAGCGGTGGACCGACTCGATCGCGTCTGAACCATCGGCTGTCTCCACTCCTTCGACCCATTCACCGATGATCTCCGGATTCTGTTGCAGCCAGCGCCGGGCGGCGTCACGGGGTTCGGCGCCGTCGTCCATCATCACCATGATCTCGTTTTCCATATCCAGCGTGAACCTCAGGTTCTGCAAGAATCGACCGAGGTTCGGACGTTCTTCGATAAGGCCTGCACGCACGTTGGTGTGCACTTCCGCGGCACCGAAGTCCGGGCCGAAGTAGTCATCCCCGCCTTCCAGATAGGTCATTTCGATTCGTGAGTTCATCGGGTGCGGTTCCCAGCCAAGGAACACGATCCATTGCTCCTCGGGTGCTCTGCCGCGGACTTCCGCCAGCATTCCTGCCTCACTGGATTCAAGGAGCTCGAACTCGCCCAGACCGTAGGCGTTATCGTCTATCATCGCCTGGATGAGCATGTTGCCGTCATTACCAGCTTCAATCCCGTGAATGGTGCCGTTGAGTGCATCATGATGGTCGGCGATGTCACGGATGTGCGTGATGCCGGCCTCAGCCATATAGGTAGGTACCGCAAGCGTGTACTTTGCTCCCACCAGGTTGGCGCCGAGGTTCTCTACAGTCCCGCGTTCAAAGAAGGGATTGGCAATCCCATCCATAGACGGGGTCCAGAATCCCAGAAAAACATCCGCGTCTGCCGCGGACAATCCTTCGTACGCGATGGGAACCGATACGATCGTCGACTCGGTCGCGTATCCCAGCCCCTCCAGGACCAGTGTTGCGGCTGCCGTAGTGGCCGCGATATCCATCCAGTTGACCTCAACGAAGCGCACCGTGTCGAACTCATGCGCGCCCGTGGCATCTTCAGCAGAACCTGCGCCCGAAACGGGCAGTGCGATGATCAGCAGCAGAGCTGCGATTGCGAGACGGTTCCTGAACTGTTCGTTCCTTTTCTGTCTTGTCATCGTTCCTTCCTTTTCCGTGTAGTTCAGTAATGATAACGGCCGATCGCGGATCGCGCAAGGCAATTGCGCACTTTTTCCATAGAAAACTATGGATTTACACCATGTGGCGTATCTTTGCTCTCTTCAATGACCGCTGTACGCAAAGTGAGATGCCGAGTCTGCGCCGTGTTTGATGCTCGCCGGGTTGTGTGGAGATTTGCACATTGGGTGCAGATGAACTGTGCTGATAGTCTTCCCTAACGTCATGCCTTCTCAATAATTAGCGGAATTCCTCGCGCAGTTTGATACGCTGCAACCAGGAACCTCGCAACTGGTTACACTGGCGGCCGGAAGAATCGGCCGCAATAAAGCGCATTTCCTGGTGGCGGTTTTTGGTTTCGTCACCGGCACCCTCTTGCCAAACTTGATTAGCTCGGCTATTATTGCTTATAACTCTAATGAAATGGTGCTTCGACGTCTAAACGCGCCGGGCGGGCTCTCCGTCGGCCCGGGCTGACCGAATACGCATCAAGAAAGCAGGAGCAAGGAGCGTTACACAATGAATGAGAAGTTTTTGAAGGGAAAAGCAGCGATGGTGACCGGCGGGGCGTCGGGAATGGGGCGCGCGATGGCGCTTGCGTTTGCACGGGCCGGTGCGGACGTGGCCATAGGGTCGCTCCTCAGCAGCAGTGGCAGCCGCAACGAGGAAGGTGAGCTGGTAAACCGCCCGGGTGCTGAAGAGATGGAAAAGACCCGCGCTGAGATTGAGGCGTGCGGAGTCAAAGCGATTGCCTGTGATCTGGATGTGTGCAGTGTAGAGTCGGTCAAGGCGTTCTATCAGGCAGCCGTTGACGCGTTTGGCAAGGTCGATATCCTGGCAAACGCCGCCGGAATTACCGCTGAGCACCCGGTATCCGGGCACAGTGACAAACTGTGGCATAAGGTAATGGACGTGAACATTAACGGCGTGTTCCGCGCAACGCGCGAAGCGCTCCCCGGTATGATTGAACG
>PWMO01000513.1 GCA_003558175.1 Spirochaetaceae bacterium | reverse complement strand
GCACCGTGCCTTCGGGGGCGATCAGGGTGATGCGCACCGGCAGGTCGCGCGTCAGGGCGGAAACGTCTGCCTCAAGCGAAGGCAGCTCGGGTTCGGGCAGCGAAGGTGGCGCGGCCCATGCCGCGGGGTCGGCGGTGGAGAGGTGGTTGCGCAGCATGAGGGCCATGTTGTGCAGTTCGGTCTCTTTTTCGCCGTAGAGTGCGGTGCGGAAGAGGCGGGTGGCGGTGAAGGTGAGCGCGCCCATCGCGAGCAGAATGGCAACGAGGTAGAGCGGATAGATCTGAATCAGCAGCGTGCGGCGCACTTCACTTCTCCCGCGGTGTTGCGTCTGCGGCTCACGCTTCGCGTCGCGCGCATGGCGCACTCTTCCTCACTCACCGCGCAGGCGGTATCCGACGCCGCGCACCGTCTCGATGAGCGCCCCATGCGCGCCGAGCTTCCTGCGCAGGCCCAGGATCTGAACGTCAACTGAGCGCTCGGTAACCGGGTAGTCGTCGCCGCGGATGGCGTCGATGATGCGCGTACGGGAGAACACCCAGCCGGGATTGCGCGCCAGCAGGACCAGGATGGCAAACTCGGTGGCCGAAAGCTCAACCGGGCTGCCCGCGCAGCGAACCTCGTGGCGTGCGATGTCAATCACGACGTTGTGTACCTGCAGCAGCGTTTCCGGCGGGCGCTCGCGCTCCCCTTCAGTCATCCGCCGCAGCGCCGCGCGCAGGCGCGCCAGCAGTACCCGCGGACTGAACGGTTTGGTTACGTAGTCGTCGGCACCCACTTCCAGCCCGGCCACGATATCGGCGTCTTCGGTTTTGGCCGTCAGCATCAGCACCGGGATGTGCGCACTGTCGCGCTTGATGCGGCGGCACACTTCAATGCCGTCCAGGCCGGGGAGCAGCAGATCAAGAATGACCGCATCGGGCGGCTGCCTGCGAATTGACTCCAGTGCCTGCTCTCCGGTCTGTACCGTCTCCACCCCGTAGCCCTCTCTGCGCAGATTATAGGCAATCAGCTCCAGGATGTCCTGTTCATCGTCTACCACCAGCACTCTCCTCTGACTCATCGGCTTGCTCTGCATCTCCGTACCTCAGCCGTGCCGCGTCGGCTTGTTGAGCTCGATGTGCTGCGCGCGGGAGGAAAAGACCACCCACTCGCACATGTTTGTCACCTGGTCGCCGAGACGCTCGAGGAACCGGTTCACCAGCATGAGATCTACGCCTTTGTCGATGGTGTCCGGGTGCTGCTGCATGATATCCACAAGGAGTCTATACAGCGCCGAACTCAGCTCGTCAATCTCGTCATCGCGTGCTGCCACCTGGCGGGCCAGCCGGTCGTCACGTTGCACAAACGCGGTGAGCGTCTGGTGCAGCATGGCCACTCCGATCTCGGCCATGCGTCGAATGAGCGGCAGCGCGTCGACAAATTGCGGCTCGTTTACGGTTCTTGCGCGGCGGGCGAGATGGCGTGCGTGGTCACCGGTGCGCTCGAGCCCCGCGGCGATCTTGATCCCCACGATGACGTGGCGCAGGTCTTCGGCCCCGGGGTGGTGTTCTGCGATGATGCGGGTGCACTGGTCTTCCGTGGTGGCTTGCAGCAGATCGATGTTGGCGTCGTCGCGTACGACCTCCTCAGCCAGAACGAAGTCCTGCAGCTCCAGCGCCGCGAGCGTCTTGCGCAGCGCCGTGTTCACCATCGCACCCATGCGCAGGACGTTCTGCTGCATGGCGTCGATCTGCTCGCTCAATGACATTGCGAGCAAATGTATATGAGACGGGTGTTAGATTTTCGTTAGGACGAGGCTGGAATTATGCCCGCCAAAGCCGAACGAGTTGGACAGAACCGCGTCTACCGGCTTCTCGATAATCTCGGTCGGCAGCTGCACCGGGGGCAGCTCGGGGTCGCGGTTGAACAGGTTGAGGTTGGCCGGGATGACCCCCTCGCGCAGTACGTTGACCGAGAGAACCGCCTCAACGCCTGCGGTGGCCCCCAGCACGTGCCCGTGGTAGGACTTGGTGGAACCGATGTGGGTAGCCTCGACGCTGTTTCTGATCAGCGAGTAGATGCCGTTGATCTCGGCCACGTCACCCACCGGCGTGGAGGTGCCGTGGGTATTGATGTAGCCGATCTGGTCCGGCCTGAGGCCGGCGAGCTCGAGTGCCATCTGCATCGAGTAGGCCGCGCCCTGCCCCTCCGGGTCGGGTGCCACGAAGTCATAGCCGTCTCCCGACATGCCGCAGGCACGAACTTCGGCCAGGATCTCCGCGCCGCGCTTGCGGGCGTGTTCGTACTCTTCGAGGATCAGGATGGCGGCTCCCTCACTGAGGACAAAACCGTCACGGTCACGGTCATAGGGACGCGAGGCGGTCTCCGGTGAGTCATTGCGGGTGGAGAGCGCGTGCATGTTGCCGAAGGCGGCAATGGACAGCGCGGTCAGCACACCTTCCGCTCCACCGGCCACCATGACGTCCGCCATGTTGTTGCCGATGAGCATCTGTGCCGCGGCGATGGAATGGTTGGCGCTGGCGCAGGCGGTCTGCAGGCTGAGGTTGGGCCCGAGCAGCTGCCACATCATGCTGAGGATGCCCGAGGCCATGTTGCCGATGGACATGGGTATATAGAACGGGCTGACGCGGCGGGGGCCCTTTGTTTCCAGAGCTACCGCGTTGTCGGCCTGCACGGTGAGTCCGCCGATGCCGCTGCCGACCGAGACGCCGACACGCCTGCGGTCTGTGATGGTATCGAGCCCCGCCTGGGCCGCGGCTTCGTGCATGGCCGCCACCGCGTAATGGCAGAAGGAATCCATCCGTTTGGCCTTCTTGACCATGTCCCCGTTGAAGTACTGCGTGTAGTCAAAGTTCTGCACATCGCCGGCAATTTGGGTTGCCAGCTCCGAGGCATCAAAACGCGTGATCGGTCTGATTGCCGAGCGGCCGTCCAGCACCGCGCGCCACGAGTCCGCAACCGAGTTCCCAAGCGGGTTCACGGTGCCCATTCCGGTAATTACTACACGTCGCATCATATTACTCCTGACTGCATAATAGTGATTGCCACGGGACGAGTCGTTTGGAAATGTCGGTTTTTTTTGTGCAATTGTCTGATAGATAACGAAAGAACGCTTGCGCGGGCGCAGCGGCACGCACTAAACTGAACGCAGGTGAAACTGCTGTTTTTTATCCGCAGTATCGAACTCAAGAGCCGCTCGTTTGGGGCCGAACGTTCAGCCGGCACACGGGTACACGAGCTGGTGTACTGCCGTTCCGGCGCGGGCAGGCTGACCTCGGGCGGCGTCTCCGCGCGTGTTGCCGCGGGCAACCTGCTGTTCAATCCACGCGGCAAGCTGAGCAGAAGCGGCGAAGAGCCGCTGGTTCTGGTGCAGGTGCTGTTTTCCGAGGAGCTGTTTGAGCCGTCGGTGCATATGGACCGCGAGGCGCTCTACGTGCTGGGCGTCATCAAGCTGCACGCCAGGAAGCAGAACCTGATCGCGCTGTCAAGGGCGGGTGCCGAACGGATGACAACGCTGCTCGACGCCATGCTGTGGGAGTTTCAGAACCGCTACCGCGGCTACTCGTGGGCCATCCGCCTCAAGCTGGTGGAGCTGCTGATAACGGTCATGCGCGATTCGCAGTTCAATATCTCCATCAAGGGGCTCAAGCCGCTATCCAGTTCGCGCATCCAGGACGCCATTCTGTACCTCAACACCGACTACATGAACCCCATCACGGTGGAAGACGTGCTGAAGGCGTGCGGGCTCAGCCGCAGCCACTTTCATGCGCTGTTCAAACAGGAGACCGGGCGCACGTTCGTGGATTATCTTTCGGCGTTGCGCTGCAACCGTGCGGCGGAACTGCTGGCAACCACCGACCGCACCATCCTGGACATCGCGCTCTCCTGCGGCTTCAACAACCTGAGCCACTTCTACCACGTCTTCCGCCGCGAGAAGAACACCAGCCCCAGGCGCTACCGCCGGAGCGCCGGGTAGCCTGCCGCCGCGGCCCCGCGATACGGCCCCGCGATACGGAAAAAAACAATATTGGCACCACACGGTAACAATTATTACCGACTGCGTAAGGTATGCGGTGTATCCTCTGCCCATGCTGAGAGAAATCATCGAGATAGACGAAGACCTCTGCGTGGGCTGCGGAAACTGCGTTCCCAATTGCCACCAGGGGGCGCTGCAGATCATAGACGGCAAGGCACGTCTGATCTCCGACTTGATGTGCGAGGGGATCGGCGTCTGCGTTGGTCACTGTCCGACCTGGGCGATGAAGATCGAGAAGCGTGAAGCCGAGCCCTACGACGAGCGCAAGGTGATGCAGAAGATCTGCGCCGGCGGGCCCAACGTGATTCGTGCCCACCTCGAGCATCTTGAGCAGCACCGCCAGACAGCCTACCTGGAGCAGGCGCTCGATTACCTCAGAGAACACGACCTGGAGGATCCAAGAATGAACGGAAAGACGGTCCCGATAGCTGACGCAGAAGTGGTAGCAATGGCCAATGCGGCGCACGGTGGTGGTGGGTGTCCGGGCGCGGCAGCGCGTGCGTATAACCGCGGTTCAGGGAGTGCCGGCCGGCGCGAAGGCACGGCGGGTACGGAGCAGCCGAGCGAGCTGCAGCAGTGGCCGGTTCAGCTGCATCTGCTCAATCCGGCGGCGCCGTACTTCATCAACGCCGACGTTCTCCTGGCTGCCGACTGTACCGCCTTCGCCATGGGCGCGTTCCACGGGCGGCTGCTCAAGGGCAAGACGCTGGCCATCGCCTGTCCCAAGCTGGATCAGGGGCTCGAGAACTACGTGGACAAGCTGACGCGCATGATCGATGAGTCGGGCATCAACACGCTGACGGTAGTGATGATGGAAGTACCGTGCTGCCGCGGGCTGCTGCAGATTGCGCAGGCGGCGGTGAGCCAGGCGGAGCGCAAGATCCCAATCAAGCAGATGATCGTCTCGCTCGAGGGCGAGATACAGAACTAGGGCTGGGTCCTGTAGACCGCAGCCCTCTCGATATGCCTGCTTGACGGACGCAACGGGAATACAGACACTCTATGAGGACTATCATTAGGAGTC
>PWMO01000517.1 GCA_003558175.1 Spirochaetaceae bacterium | reverse complement strand
GCATTCGAGATGGTCACCGTTCGCATTGAGACCGACACCGGACTTGAAGGCTGTGGCTACACCTACACCGTCGGCTTTGGCGGGTCGGCCATCAAACAGCTCATCGACCACGAAATCGCTCCATTCATCCTCGGCCGTGACCCACGCCGAACCGAGCAGATCTGGCACGACCTGCGCTGGCGCCTGCACTACGTCGGGCGTGGCGGACCGGTCAGTTTTGCCGTTTCCGCGGTGGACGTGGCGCTCTGGGACGTGAAGGCGCAGAGCTACGGCGAACCGTTGTGGCGACTGCTGGGCGGCTCGGACTACCGTGTGCCGGCGTATGCCGGTGGCGTGGACCTGCAGTTCACTCATGAAGAGCTCCTGGCCGAGATGGATGAGTATCTGGCCGACGGCTTCAAGGCGGTAAAGATCAAGGTGGGCCGGGACGACCTGCGCGAAGATATCGCGCGCGTGGCCGCGGTTCGCAAGCACATCGGTGACGACATCGTGCTGATGGTGGACGCCAACATGCGCTGGCGGCTCGACCAGGCGCTGCGGGCGGCCCAGGCACTGCGTGAGTTCAATCTCTTCTGGCTGGAAGAGCCGGTGGAGCCGGAGCACGACGAAGACCACGTGCAGATCGCGGCCTGCGGCATTCCGGTTGCCACCGGCGAGAACCTGCACATCCTCCCCGAGTTCTCGCGCATGATGAGTCGCGGCGGCGTCTCGTTTCTGCAGCCCGATCTCAGCAACATCGGCGGGGTTACCGGCTGGATGAAGGTGGCGCACGCCGCAGAGTGTCGCAACCTGCCGGTCAGTTCGCACGGCGCGCACGACCTGCACGTCCACCTGCTCTGCGCAGTGCCAAACTCAACCTACCTCGAGGTGCACCGTTTCGGTCTGGAACGGTTTCTGGAGACACCGCTTATGCTTGAAGACGGCTACGCCGTCGCGCCCGCCGAGCCGGGCCACGGCCTGCGCTTCAAATGGGCCGATCTGCAGCCCTTTGAAAAGGTTTGAAAAGGAGTGAACCATGATTGCCGGTCTTGAACACGTGGCCTTGAGCGTCTCCAGCATGGAACGCTCACTGCAGTTCTACTGCGACCTGCTCGGCCTGTCGCCGGCGCGCACGATGGAAGTCGGGCCGGACAGCCTGCTTCCTACCGTCACCGCGCAACCGGGCTGTCACGCGCGAATCGCACACCTCTACACCGGTTCGTTCATGCTGGAGCTGTTTGAATACAGCTCGCCGGAAGGCCGACCGCTGCCGCCGGATCATCGCCAGGCGGACCGCGGCCTGATCCACATCGGGCTGCGTTCCACCGACGCTCGCGCCGATTTCAAGCGGCTGAAGGAGCACGGGGTGGAAACGCTGAGTGACCCGGTTGAATTCCGCCCCGGAGTGTGGTTATTCTACTTCCGCGGCCCGGACGGGGAAATCCTGGAGCTGCGGCAGACCTGATACCCGGCAGACCCGGCAGCGGGCGAGACGTGTCACAGGCAGGCTGAAGCAATCCTGACCCCAAAAAACAGACTGTGGCCGCCGCGTGCGTTTTGGCGCGGCAGCCGGCGGGTTGCCGGGCGGAGCTCTCCGCCGCGCAGAATGAGGGTAATGCATTGCAACAGGAAAAGCTGCTCGTAGAACAGCGCTGGGAGCGCTGGAAGTCCGACCCGCAAGATATCAGCAAGATCCCGCCGCACCGCGCGGCGCAGATCCTCTTCGACATGTACCTGATAAACGAGTTCGAGCACGCGCTGCTGCGTCTCAAGGCCGACGACTGCGTCTGGGGCCCGGTGCATACCAGCGTGGGGCAGGAGGCGGTGGCCGCGGCGTCCATTCGAGCGCTGACCGGGCAGGACAAGATCACCGGTACGCATCGCGCGCATCACCAGTTCCTCAGCAAGGCGATGAACTACGTGCTGGATCCGTCCTGGGACCCGGCGGCCGACGCGGTGCCCGACGCCGGCCGCGAGGCGATCACCCGCACCTTTGCCGAAATCATGGGGCTCAAGAACGGTTACTGCGGCGGACGCGGCGGCTCGATGCACCTGCGCTACCTGGAGGCGGGAGTGCTGGGGACAAACGCCATTGTTGCAGGCGGTATTCCCATCGCGGTGGGCTCGGCCTTCGCCGAAAAGCAGGCGGCTACCGGCAACGTGGTGGTGTCGTACTTTGGTGACGGTGCCATCAATCAGGGCGCACTGCATGAGGCCGCCAACCTGGCCGGCATCTGGGACCTCCCGGTCATATTTTTTATCGAGAACAATCTCTACGCCGTCGGCACCCCGTCCGACGAGGCGTGCGCGGTAAAACTGCTGTCGCAGCGCGCCAACGCCTACGGTATGAACGCCCTGATTGTGGACGGCAACGACACCGTAGCGATCTACGAATCGACCCGCACCGCCGCCGAAGACATCCGTACCGGCGGTAAGCCGTGGTTCATTGAGGCGTTCTGCTACCGCAAGTATCATCACGCCGGCGATACTCCCGGCAGTGCTTTCGGCTATCGCAGCAAGGAAGAAGAGGCGCAGTTTGCCGACCAGGACGTCATGGTACAGTTTCCGGCGGCGCTGGCAGCCGCCGGCATCCTGGGCAAGAAGCAGGCGGAGCAGATCAGGGAGAAGGCGGCCGCCTGTGTACAGGAGGCGGTGGACACCTGCACCAACCCTGGTACGCCGCGCACCGTGCGCGAAGAGCTCTGGCCTTCACCCGAAAGCGCCACCGAAGGCGTCCGCAGCGACGGTTCCGAGCTGTCCGGTCTGCGCTACGCGGAGCGTGAGGACTTCAGCGATTTTCGGCAGCTGGCCTACAGTGACGCCATTGCCGAGGCAACCGGCCGCTGGCTGGAACGGGACGAACGCGCGGTGGTGCTGGGTGAAGAGGTCGCCAGTTTCGGCGGCGGAGCGTACGGCGCCACCAAGGGGCTGCCCAAGAAGTACCCTGACCGCGTAATCAACACCCCCATTTCCGAGGCCGGCTTTGTCGGCCTTGGACTCGGCGCGGCGATGTCGGGTATGCGTCCGGTGGTTGAGGTGATGTTTCCCGATTTTGCCTTCGTTGCCGGCGACCAGCTGTTCAACCAGATTGCCAAGGCGCGCCACATGTACGGTGGCACCACCAACCTGCCGCTGGTGGTACGCACCCGCATCGCCATCGGCTGCGGCTACGGCGGGCAGCACTCCATGGACCCGGTGGGACTTTTTGCGCTTTTCGCCGGCTGGCGCATCGTGGCGCCCTCCAACAGCTTCGACTACGTGGGGCTGTTCAACACCGCCATGCACAGCAATGATCCGGTGGTGTTTCTCGAGCATCACGCACTTTACAAGAATAAGTCCGACCTCCCGACGGATGATCTCGACTACTGCATTCCGTTCGGCAAGGCGCAGCTGATTGCAGAAGGCAACGACCTCACGATCGTCACCTACGGCTACATGACCGAACGGCTGCGCGCCCTGCGCGGCACCCTGTCCGAGAAGGGGGTCTCGGCCGACATCATCGACCTGCGGACGCTTGACTTCCCTTCAATGGACTTTGAGACCATCGGCGAGTCGCTGAAAAAGACCGGCGCCATGGTCATTGTGGAAGAGGCGGCCGGCGG
The DNA here is from genome assembly GCA_003558175.1 of Spirochaetaceae bacterium. GTDB lineage: Bacteria > Spirochaetota > Spirochaetia > DSM-27196 > PWMO01 > PWMO01. Next base: position 1,485 of record PWMO01000517.1, on the reverse strand, counting down.
GCAGGCCATCGGCAACCGGATTGCCGCGATCGCCTCGGCGCGCTACTTTGACTACCTGGACGCGCCCTGCTTCAGCCTGACATCGCTCGACGTGCCCAACTCCGTTTCGCGCGTGCTCGAAGCGGCCGCGATGCTCGATGACGACACCATCGTCGACACGGTGGTGAAAGCTGCCGACAGGCGCCTGCTGTAGAGGTCTGTTCACGCCCGGCCGTGCCGTGCCCCGGCCGGGGCGCGGCGCCCGCGGTGGATACCCGCGGGAACCCAACCCGAACGCCGTTCCCAAGGAGGGGTTTCATGTCCAACAAGGCACTCGAGTACGTAGGATCCCGCATCAGCGCGGAGAATCTCACCGGCTTCTGCGCGCGCGTCATGCAGGCGTTCGGGCTCTCGGCCGACCACGCACGCCAGACCGCTGAAGTGCTGGTGACCACCGATACCTGGGGTACCCACAGTCACGGGACCCGCCAGCTGTTGCCGCTCATGCACAACGTGCGCAAGGGTGGGCTTTTTGCCGACGCCGAGCCGCAGGTTCTGACCGATGGGCCGGGATTTGCCGTGGTTGACGGCAACTACGCCATGCCCATGGTCACCTCTCGCTTCGCGATGCAGGCGGCGATGGATAAGGCGCGTACGGCCGGTATAGCCTACAGCGCGGTGCGTCACAGCGGCCACTTCGGCGCTGCCGGCTACTACGCGGTGATGGCCGCCGAGCACGACATGATCGGCATCTCAATGACCAACGCCGATATCTGCATGACCGTGCCCGGGGCCCGGAGCTCGGTGATGGGAACCAATCCGATCGCGTACGCGGTTCCCGCCGGCAAGGAACGCCCGGTATTCCTCGATATCGCTACCAGCGTTGTGGCGATCAGCAAGGTGATCGCGGCCAAGACCGCGGGCAAGCCTATACCGGAAGGCTGGCTGGTGGACGAACGGGGTCTTCCCACCACCAGTACCGACACCTACCCGGACAAAGGCGCCGTGTTGCCGATGGCGGGCCACAAAGGGTACGGCCTCGCGCTGCTGGTCGAGATTCTCACCGGCGTACTGACCGGCGCCTCGTTTCTGTCGGGAATCAAGCGCTGGCTGGCACCGGAGCCCGAGCCGGCCGACGAAGGTCACGCCTTTCTTGCGGTCAACGTCGAAAGCCTCATGCCGCTCGATCAGTTCAAGTCGCGCATGGACGCCATGATCGACGAAGTGCGCAGCGCTCCCAAAGCGGAGGGCTCCGACCGCATCTACCTTCCCGGCGAGATGGAGTGGGAGCGCCGCGACGCCGCCTTGCGCGACGGGCTGCAGCTGCCCGATTACGTGCTGATCAATCTTTTCGCGGTAGCGGAACAGACGGAAAAGACGGATGAATTGATCGCTTTGCTCAAGAAGGAGTAGCCTATGGCAATGGTGTCGATAAACCCGGCAACCGGAGAGAAGATACAGCAATACCAGGAGATGTCGAGCGAACAGACGGCATCTATTGTAGCG
>PWMO01000198.1 GCA_003558175.1 Spirochaetaceae bacterium | reverse complement strand
CATCCGGTGGAAACCTTGTAGAGCCCTTCAGTCAGCCACTTCACACCGAGCCAGATTCGCAGCGGCACTGCCCAGTACGCGGGTATCTTGGCCGCCAGGTGACTGCCCATGATCGAGCGGCCGTCCTTGATCTGGAAAAACTGCTCCTGCAGGTAGTCCCAGATAGCCGTCAGGCCGGCGATACCAAACAGATAGTGCAGGTTGATCAGGTGCTTCATCGCCAGCGCGGCAAACCCCGAAAGCGAGACATTCATGACGTGCGCGACGCCGTACTTGCCCCCGATCGAAACCATCTGCCCGTGGTAGTTGGGCTTGAACGGTTTCTTCTCTTTCTGTTCTATGTCGCGGATGATGTTTTCCGCGGCGGTCTCGGCCGACTGGATGGCGGTCTCAACAATCTGCGGCACAACTTTGTCATCCACCACGTAGAACATCATGTCGCCCACGAGGTAGACGTTGGGAACGTCGACCGACTGCATGAACTCGTTTACCAGCACACGGCCGCGCTCGCCAACGATGTAGCGATCGTCCTCGTCAAAGTGGCAGCCTTTCATGCCGTGAATGCCTTCGGTTGAGGCCACGGTTTCCGCGCCACGCGCACAGTTGCCCTTGGTAAGCTCGATCTTGGAACTGAACTGCGAGCCGTGAACGCCGGCGGTCCAGATGAAGGTCTCAGTCTCGATCACCTGCTCATCAGCGATGGTGACTTTTCCCGGCTCAGCCTTGGTAATCGGGGCGTTGAGCATCAGATCGGTTCCCATGTTCTGCAGGTAGCGCGCCGACTTGTCGCGCAGCGCCTTGGGAAGACTGGGAAGGATGTCGTCCATCATCTCGATCAGAACGACGCGCACTTCGCGCGGGTTGATGTGGTACTTGTCGCAGAGCACCGCCTGGCGCTCGAGCAGCTCACCGCAGATCTCTACCCCGGTAAAGCTTCCGCCGGCAACCGCAAACGTCAACAACCTGCGGCGCCGCTCAGGGCTCGGCTCCTTGGCTGCCTCGCGGAACATCTCTTCAACGTGGGTCCTGATTCTGATGGCGTCTTCGAGCGACCAGCAGGTGAAGCAGTTCTCCTGTACCCCGGGGATGTCGAAGAACTCCGGTTGAGCGCCGGCACCGATGACGAGATAGTCGTACGGATAGTAGGACGTCTTCGAGATGAGCCGGTTGTTTTCGAACTCGATTGTGTCGATCTCGTCACAGACGACTTTGACTCCGGTTCCGGCAAAAATCTTCTTGAAACTGACCTGCACCGCTTCCGGTTCCACCCGCGATCCGGCTACTTCATGCAGCTCGGTCATCAGGGTGTGATACGGGTTCCTGTCGATCAGCGTTATCTGAACGTTCTCTTTGCGCTTGTACTTCTTGTGCAGACGCTTGGCGGCCTCAACGCCACCGTACCCGCCACCCAGGATGGCGATTCGCACCTTGTTCTCCATAGGCTCCCTCTCTGTTTTGCTTCAGTTGCTTCGGACGACGCCCGCGACGACCGCACCCGCTGCTCGTGTGGCACATCCGCCTGGACAAGTGATTGATTCGTAAGAATTACAGCTACTAACCTTACTTGTCATATCGATATTTGTCAATCAGATCGACCCCCGATTGACTCATGAGAGTCAGGCTTGATTCCGGCCGAAGGTCACGCTGGCCGCCTCGTCAGAAGGTCTGCGCGTCGACCGGCCCGTCATCGATTCCCTCGACGCGAATAAAGACTCGATTCGGCAGACAGGCGATCCACTCGCCCGACATGGTTGCCGTGCCCGCGGCGATACAGATCTTGTCCCGACACGGCGAATCGAGCACCGCAACACCCTCATCTCCGATCTGAATCTCGGTGTCGCCAAGCGGCCCCGCGACGAAGATTCTCTGCGAACCCTCCAGTGGGTAGAGAAACACGCCCTCTTCCGACTGTATTCGCACGGTTGCTCCCTGCTCGGCACCGGTGTAGGCGTGCAACGCGAACAGCGCCACCACCGCCAGCGCAACTCCCAGCGAAACATAGTCGAAGAACTTCAGCCTCATTGCTTACCGTTCTACTATATTTGCTGTATGATGTCAGCGGCCGCCGGAAGCAGCGCTCGGCCAACATCCTGTCGCAAGCGGCGTGGCGGCAACGCGCACCCAGCAGCGTAGCGGCAACGTGCCGGCCGGCAGCGTGGCGACGGATAATCCCGTACTTGGACTTGAGGCTTGGTTGATGACTGATATCGTTGGGCTGCTGATTGCCTATGGAATGATTGCAGCGGTAATGGGAGTTGCCGGGCTGCTGCTTCGCACCGGAGTCTTCAGTCCGTCACTGTCACGCAAGTTTATCCACATCAGCGTTTCACACTGGTGGCTGCTGGCAATGCATTTTCACACCGCGTGGTACTGGGCGGCCATTGGGCCGGTAACTTTCATTATCTTCAACTACATCGCCTACCGCACGCACCTCCTTTCGGCGATGGAAGACCCCGAACACCGCAAGAACCTGGGGACTGTCTGGTTTCCCATTTCGCTGCTGCTCATGGTGCTGCTCACCTTTGCCGGTCCCGTGCCGCGCTACGTCGGCGGCATCGGTATCCTTACGATGGGATACGGCGACGGCCTGGCGTCCATTGTCGGAAGGCGATGGGGTGGCCCGCGTTTGGGCGCCGGCAAGAGTGTTGCCGGCAGCCTGACGATGTTCCTTGCCTCGGCGGTGGTGGTCGCGCTCTTCATGCTCCACTTCCACCCCCTGGGCAGCGTCGCAGCCGGTTCCGGGCTCCCGACGGCCGACCGGGTAGCGGCGGTTGGACTCGTTGCCGCGGCTTCGTTCTCCATTGCCGCTATTGCCACCGTTGTCGAGCTTGCCACTCCGCACGGTCTGGATAACCTCACGGTCCCGCTCCTGACCGCGCTCTCTTTCTATGCGCTGTTCGTGTGAGTCCGGCGCGAGTGATTCTATGAGTGAATTGATGAGCGAATTGATGAGTGAACTGACGAATAATCTGGTACTTCGATTGGTACTGGCCGTCGGACTCAACGGAGTGGCGGCAATTGCGTCCGTCAGGCGGAAGGCCGTCACCCCCGGCGGCGGGGTTGCAGGCTTCAGCGTCGGCGCCGCTATCTACGCCGCCGGCGGCCCCTGGCTCTGGTCATTGCTGATGCTCTTCTTTGTTTCGGGCACCGCCATCAGCCGCGTCGGGAGGCGCCGCAAAGCGGCGCTGCAGCGGGCACACGAGAAGGGCCGGCGCCGCGACGCGTTGCAGGTCTTCGCCAACGGCGGCGTGGCGATGGTCGCGGCGCTGGCCTACGGCGCCACCGGTGAGCCACTGTTCGCGGCGGCCTGCGCCGTGTCGTTTGCGGCCTCCAACGCCGACACCTGGGCGGGCGAGATCGGGGTGCTCAGTGCGCGGCCGCCGCGATCCGTTGTGAGCTGGCGCCGCTTGCCCCCGGGGGCCTCGGGCGGTGTCAGCGCGCTTGGTACGGTGACGGCGGCGCTGGCGGCGGCGGTGATCGCCGCGGCTTTTCTGCTGGGGTGGGGGCCGCGCTACGGTTGGGGAGGCGCTGCCGCCGTGGCAGCGGCGGTCACCGCCGCCGGGTTTCTCGGCGCGCTCATCGACAGCGTGCTGGGCGCGACGGTGCAGGCTCACTATGCGGACGCGGCTTCGGGGGACCTGACCGAGCGACGCTTCGGCCCGGAAGGAGAAAACCGCCTGGTGCGGGGACTGCGCGGCTTCAACAACGACGCCGTCAACCTCGCCAGCAATCTGCTCGCGGTAACCGTGTCGTTACCGCTGATGGCGCCGATTCTGTGACCGGACTCGGCGCTTCCCCCAGTCTCAGCTCGCACGGCGCGGCTTACGAGATCTGCAGCACCTGCTTCATCCACTCCAGGTACTCGGGGAGACCGTCCTCTACATTGAGAAACAGCAGCTCCGGCACATCGTAGCTGTGGACGGCCTTGATATGCTGCACCAGCCGGTCGCGCAGCGCAAGATCGGTCTTGATGAGAATCAGCGATTCCGCGTCATTCTGCACCGCCCCTTCCCAGACGTAAAAACTCTGGATCTGGGGCACGACCTGTACGCACGCCGCCAGACCGGCATCAAGCAGCGACCGTGCGATCTCGGCCGCTGCTGCGGGCTCCGAGGTAGTCAGCGCAACCGCGGGCCGCCCATCGGTCACGACACTGCGCCCTTCTGGTCACCGGCGACCTCGGCGAGTTCTGCTTCGCTGAACACCTTGTCGATTGCAAGCACGATAATGAACCTGTCGTCCTGCTTCCCGATGCCCTCGATAAACTGGGTGTCTACCTTGGCGCCGATCTTGGGTGCCGGCTCGATATCGTGCGGATCGAGGTTGATGACTTCCTGCACGGAATCGGCAATCATTCCCAACACGACCGCATCGCCGGCGATCGATACCTCCATCACGATGATAGAGGTGGCAATGGTCGTCTCCACTTCCGGCATACCGAACTTTGTGCGCAGATCAACAACCGGGACAACGCTGCCCCGCAGATTGATCACGCCTTTCATGAAATCCAACGTTCGCGGCACCTTCGTGACTTCGGTGTACTCGAGAACCTCTTTGACCGAATGCACGGCGACCGCGTACAACTCGCTATCGAGCGTAAACGTCAGATACTGATTGGTGTCGTCTCTGGCTCCATCGCTCATCACTTCCCTCCATCACCCCAATAGTATCATAAATGTCAAAAAGATTCCAGCCGCGATCGGTCTCTCATGCGATAAATCACGCGATCAATTGCGGCAGCCATCATGCGGAACCCGACATACGCTGCAGAAAGCGCTCCAGCGCCTTACCCGACAGCCCCGCCTCGCGCGCCGCCGCCTCCAGCCGGCTTTCGCCCGAAGCTACTTGCGCCGCAGACTCAGACGGGGGTGCCGATATGCCGAGCGCACCGCGCAGCGCCGCAACCTCCGATCGCGACAGCCGCATTCCGCTCAGCACGTGCTCTTCGAACGCTTCGGTCGCGATGGGGCAGACGGCTCGGGCGATTTCGAACAGGACTTCTGCGTACGCGCGAATCTCGCGCTGCGCATGCGGATCCATCCGCAACGCAAGAAATCGATACAAATTGTGCAGATCGATCT
>PWMO01000352.1 GCA_003558175.1 Spirochaetaceae bacterium | reverse complement strand
TCGGAATGAACGAGGCCGAGCTGGTCGAGAACCTGGGTACCATCGCTCGCTCCGGAACCCGTAATTTTCTCACCCAGATCTCGGGCGATCAGCGCAAGGATTCAAACCTGATCGGACAGTTTGGCGTTGGATTCTACAGCGCCTTCATGGTTTCGGATCGGGTGGAGGTGGTCAGCCGCAAAGCCGGTGAAGACGGAGCGTGGCGCTGGGTCTCGGACGGCAAAGGTGAGTTCGAGATTGAGACGGCCGAGCGCGATTCGGCCGGAACCACCGTCGTCCTGCATCTCTCCGAGGACGGCAAAGAGTTTGCCACGCGGTGGCGGATAGAAGAGATCGTCAAGAAGTACTCGGATCACATCGCGTTTCCGATCTATCTGCACTACACCAAGACCGAGTACGACGACAAGGGCAAAGAAAAAGGAAAAGAGCGCAAGACCGAACAGGTCAACAGCGCGTCCGCTCTCTGGAAGCGATCCAAGAGCGAGATCAGTGAAGATGACTACAAGGAGTTCTACAAGACCATCGCCCACGATGATGAAGACCCGCTGCTCTACACCCACACCAAGGCCGAAGGAACGCTGGAGTACACTACGCTGTTCTATGTTCCGCGCCACGCACCGTTCGACATGTACAACGTGGACTACCGTCCGGGCGTGAAGCTCTACATCAAGCGTGTGTTCATCACCGATGATCAGAAAGACCTGATGCCGGCTTACCTGCGGTTTGTGCGCGGAATCATTGACAGCGAGGACCTCCCGCTGAACGTCAGCCGTGAAACGCTGCAGCACAACCGCGTGCTGGCAAACATTCGGCAGGCCAGCGTCAAGAAGCTGCTCGGCGAGTTCCAGCGCCTGGCGCTCGAAGAGCCGGAGCGATACGCCGAGTTCATCGAGCAGTATAACCGCCCGTTGAAGGAGGGGCTCTACTCGGATTTCGGCAACCGCGAGTCGCTGATGGAGCTGGTTCGATTCAAGTCTTCAACCGTTGACGGGTACACCAGCCTTGCGGAGTACAAGCAGCGCATGCTGCCGGATCAGAAAGCGATCTACTTTGCCACGGGAGACAACGAGAACACCCTGCGCAACTCGCCGCTGCTTGAAGCGTACCGCAAGAAGAACATCGAAGTGCTGATCATGGACGACGATATCGATGAAATCGTCGCCCCGTCGATCGGCACCTACAAGGATACCGAGCTCAAGGCGGTCAATCGCAGTGATGCCGGTGAAGACATCGCCGAAGACGACGCCAGGGCCAAAGCCGACGGCGCCAAACCGATTGCCGAGAAGATCAAGAAGGCGTTGGGTGATCGCGTCAAGGACGTCAAGGTGTCGGTACGTCTTTCCGACTCACCGTCGTGCATTGTGGTGGATGAGAACGATCCTACGATCAAGATGCAGCAACTGCTGAAGACGCTCGGTCAGGGTGAGATCCCCGACGTCAAGCCGATCCTTGAGATCAACCCCGATCACCGGATCGTGAACGGCCTCAATGAACTGAGTGACGACGCGATGATCGAAGACGTCAGTTTTCTGCTTCTGGAGCAGGCGCTGCTGGTTGAAAACGTGCCGATTGCCGATCCGGCAGCGTTCGTCAAACGTCTCAACCGTGTGTTGGAGCGGGCGGTATAACCTCGGTTCTGGAAATGAGGTAGTCACAGAGCTGCTCGCTGTCGGCGATGAAACAGTGATCGGCCATCTTCCAGTGCGTGCCGGTCTTGTTGTCCAGCGAGTAGTTCCGGGCGTTTATCTCACAGCCAATCGCCCGGCCGTCGCTGAACTTCATTGTGAACCCGAGGGCATCGAACAGCGCGATCGCGGCGGCGATGTCCCACAGCTTCACGTGCCCGATGTGGCCGAGGAATGAACCGCGCATCACCCGCACGCAGGAATACACGCAGGAACCGGTAGCCTGCACCGATTGCGGACCGCGGTACAGTCCGTGCTTGGCGACCTCCTGCGATATGCTTACCAGGCCAAGCCGTTTGGGATCCTGGGGCTCGGGGGCAAAGCGCTGCAGCGAGGTTGTGCTCCAGGTCTCCGGCGGTCCGCTGAACCTGGCGTGGTATACCGATCCTCGATCGGTGATCATCATCTCTTTGAATACTGGAATCAGAATACCGCCTTCACGGATCGTGCCGCCCTCGCTGTAGCCGATCGAGACGCCCCAGGTGGGCAGGCCGAAGGCAAACGAGGAAGTGCCGTCGATCGGGTCCACAATCCAGGTGATCTTCTCAAGCGCCGCTTCGAAGTACTGCTGCGGGTATGTCTCGAAGGTCTCTTCACCCAGCAGATAGACGCCCTGATCTGGATGGTCGAAATGCCGCGCCAGATCGCGCTCGATGGCTTTGTCTGCTTCAGTAACCAGTGACTTGTCTGCCTTGACCGTAATGCCGGCGTCGCCAAAATATGTCAGCGCCTTGCGGCCCGCCTCCAGCAGCAGCTCTGCCACAACGTCGCGATTCCAGGTCCCTATCATGTATTTCCGTCCTTACACCTTGTGTTGTCTGTTCTCGGTCGCTGTTCCGGTTTCCGGTTGCTGTTCCAGAGCGTCTCATCTGTAGCTTCGAGAGCGTCTGAAGCGCCTGCAGCGCCTACTGTCCAAACCGTACAACGCGCCACTTGCGCCGCGCTGCGATTCGGCGCAGCCGGAAGTCCGGGTTCACCGCTACCGGCATGCCGATGGCGTTCAGTACCGGGATATCGTTCACGCTGTCGGTATAGAAGCCGCAGTCGGCCGGGTCAACCTCGTTCCGCTGTGCGAAGTCCAGCACACGGCGCCGTTTTTCCGCACCAATGCACGGTACCCCACAAGCGCGCCCCGTGGCAACACCATCGACAAACTCGAGTTCGGTGGCAATGACGCCGGACATGCCGAGGCGATCCGCGAGGGGGCGCACCAGGAAATCGAGCGATGAGGTCGCGATGACGGTGGGTCTGCCTTCGGCCTGGTAGCGGTTGACGGTGGTTACCGCCTCATTGAAGAGATCGTGTCGCACGCTGTAGGCAATTGCGGCCTCCGCGATACGGTTCAGCTGGTCTCTGGTCCGGCCTCGGATCGCCGCCACCTCCTGGCGCAGATCGCGTTCCGAGATGAAACCCATCCGGTATCGCAGGTAGAACAGCGGCATGTGCAGCAGCAGTCGCAGCGGAAAGTACCCCATGCGCAGGCCGTGCTCCACAAATCGCCGTCCCGTAGAGTGTCGGGTCAACGTATGGTCTACGTCGAAGAAGATCATGCGATCAACCGCATCGCAGCGCCTCGAGCTGCTCAAAGAATCCGGGATAGGTGACCGCTGCGCTTTCGGCGGTGGAGACGGATGTCTCACCGGCGGCACCGAGTGCCGCGATCGCGAGCGCCATGACCACGCGGTGATCGTGATGGCCGTCAACCGGCGTTCCCTGCAGTCGCGCTTTGCCCGCAAAAGGCACGATCTCGAGCCCGTCCGGCAGCTCGCGCACCGTGGCACCCATTCGGCCGAGCTCGGCGGCCATGACTGCAATTCGGTCGGTCTCTTTCAACCGCGCCTGTGGCACGTTTACCAGCCGAACCGGCTCACGCGCGTAGCAGGCGGTTGCCGCCAGAGCGGGAAGCGCATCCGGCATTGCATTGAGGTCGAACTCACCCCCGCGCAGATGCGGGCCGCCGTCGGTACTGGGTTCCGGGCCGCAGATCGTCAGTTTTTCTGCACCGTTCTCTGCCCCCACCGAAATCTCGCAGCCCATTTGGCGCAGGATGGGGACCACTTCTTTGTCGCCCTGGGGATCGTTCATGTCCAGGCCCTCGAGCGAGAGCTCGCTTCCGGTGATGGCGGCGGCGCAGAGAAAGAAGGTTGCCGACGAGAAGTCACCGGCAACGCGCGTCTCAACCGCCCGGTAGCGCTGACCGCCGCGGACCCGGAAGCGCTCGTACCCTTCCTGCTGGATGTCGATACGCTGGTCGGCAAGCCACGCCAGCGTCATATCAACGTAGGGACGTTCGTGCAACAACGGCACGTTGACCAGCGAGTCCCCGGCCGCGAGCGGCAGCGCGAGCAGCAGACTTGAAAGATACTGGCTGGTGGGACACTCGATCGTTGTCTCGCCGCCCTGCAGCGGACCACGAAGGCAGAACGGCGGAGCGTCCTTCTCGCGCGTGGTGAACGCCTGAGCGCCGAGGTCGTTGAATGCTTTGAGCAGGGAACGTACGGGACGGTTGCGGATCTGGTGATCACCGGTGAAGACCGTCCAGCCGCGGGTGAGCGCGGCGGTCCCCGCCAGGATGTAGAGCGATGTTCCGGAGTTTCCAACGTCAATTACGTCTTCGGGCGGATCGATGACACCGCCGGTGCCGTCCACCCTCAGCTCCCGCAATCGGCCGCCGTCGTCTTCTATCTCTTCGATGTGGGCTCCCAGAAGGCGCGCGGCGGCGATGCAGGAGCGAGCATCCTGTGAGTCCAGCGGCTCGAACAGCTTTGACCGACCCTCGGCGAGTGCGGCAATGACGATGCCGCGGATGGTGTGCGACTTCGAGGCCGGGACCGCAACGGTACCGCAGAGCCGGCCCGGGCCGACAGCCCCCCCTGCGCGACCATTTCCGTGGCCGCCTGACCGAGCGACTGGCCGTGGCTGCGCGCGTGTTCGCGAACGCGGTTGACGGTCTGCTCGCCAATCCCGCGCGCCGGCACGTTGACCACCCGCTCAAAAGCGGTGTCGTCGTGTGGGTTGTGCATCAGGCGCAGGTAGGCCATGGCATCCTTGATTTCAGCCCGCTCGAAAAAGCGCAAGCCGCCGTAGACCCGGTAGGGGATCTCTTCGCGCAGCAGCACCTGTTCGAACACTCGCGACTGTGCGTTGGAGCGGTACAGCACGGCACAGTCCGAGGGTTTTCCGCCCTGGCCAATCCAGTCGTGGATGCGGGCGATCACGAACTCGGCTTCCTCCTCGGCATTGAATGCCGAAAACAGCCGGATGGGCTCGCCTTTTTCGCCTTCGGTCCAGAGATGCTTGCCCATGCGGTCATCGTTATGGTCAATGACCCGGTTGGCGGCCTCGAGAATGGTTCGAGTCGAGCGATAGTTTTGTTCCAGGCGGATGATTTCAGGCTGG
>PWMO01000341.1 GCA_003558175.1 Spirochaetaceae bacterium | reverse complement strand
GCGGTGCGGCTGCGGCGGGGGGAGGTAACGCAGCGCACGGTAGCGCTCGGGCGCGGGGAGCTGCCGCAGCACCTGGTGGCGTGAGGCGGCATCAGGGGCGGGGTGCGGTACCATCGGCGAAGGGGCTACCGGAACGCTTCGAATGGCGGATTGAGTGGAGGCTCGGGCTTGTAGCGAAGTGGAGCCCCGGGAGGCACGGTGAGCGCCAGTGCCGTTGGGTGGCAACAACAAAATCGGCACCACTTTGAAAGTTGACCCATTTGGTCTATAATAAACATACCAGGTGCGGGACCCCGGTCCCCCGCGCCGTCATGGGGTGATCCGCGTGGACACGTCCATTCTTTATCGTTTTCTCGTCGTAGAAGCCGATGCAGACGACGGTGAACGCACCGTCCAGGCGCTGCGTTCGGCAAATATCCGCTTCGAATTCCGTATCACGGCGGACCGCCGGCAGTTCATCCACGAAGTTCACGAGTTTGAACCGGATCTCGTTCTCAGCGATTACCGGCTGCCGCACTTCAGCGGATTGGACGCGATCCACATCCTGCGCGCCGCGCAACCGGATACTCCCCTCATTCTTGTAACCGGCGCGCTCGGAGACGAAATGGCGGCCGGGCTCATCCTGGAGGGCGCGGCAGACTACGTTCTGAAACGGAACCTGGCACGACTCCCCAATACCGTCATGCGGGTTCTTCGTGAACGGGACCAGCGTCGGAGGGTGAAGAACGCGGAACGGGAAGCGGCGGCACAGCAATCCCGTCTCACCCAGCTGTTTCTTCGCAGCATGGACGGGATCCTTGTGTTGGGGCGGCGGGGCGAAATCCTCGACGCCAATCCGGCGGCCGGTACCATTCTCGGGTACCCGGAGGCCGACCTGATCGGCATGCCGTGGACGCGCTTCGTCGAACAGACCGAAGACGAAATGGCTCCCCTCATCGGAGCAAGCGACGAAGAGACCCAGCTGCGCCGTCTGTTCTCGGTCCGCCATCACGACAATCGCTTGCTCGACATCGATACCACCATCGCAGTGCAGCATGACGCGGACGGCTCCGCCTTCGTATACGTGATCTTCCGGGACGTTACGCAGCAACTCGCTGCCGAGCGACGGCTCGTCAAGGAAAAGGACCTGCAACAGCTGCTGCGCGAGGTCTCCTATCATCCCGCCAGTCTCGATACCCACGGTCCCGAGTTCCGCATTCTGCTGGACCGGATACGGCGGTTCCTTGGATGGGATGTCGCCCACGTCTTTGAGCGGAACGGCCACCATCAGCAAATGGTGCCCACCAACGTCTGGGCGGGAGAGACCGTGGACCAATCGTTCATCAGCGCCACGCGGGACGCTCAGTTTCGCCCGGGAACGGGTCTCATCGGGCAGGCGGCGGAGTCCAGAGAATGCGTCTGGGTTGACGTGATCGCCGACGCTTCGTCTTTTCAGCGCCGGGCGGCGGCGCTCCAATCGGGGCTTCATTCCGCCCTGGCGTTTCCAGTTACCGCGTCGGGGCGAGCCGCGGCCGTGTTCGAACTCTACTCCCGTGAACCGCGAACGTTTGACCCGTTCATCGGGCACGCAACGCGGGTGCTCGGCCACGAACTCGGGCGCCTGTTCGAGCGCAAGTGGTTCGAAGAGAACATGAACGCCAGACGGATGCAACTGGAGTCGCTGATCGAGAACGCGCCCGACCTCATCATCCGCATCGATCGGGAGCGTCGCGTATTGCTGGTGAACTCCAAGATAGAGATCCTCGGACTCACGGTCGACCGCGCGATCGGAAAGACGCTCGCTGAACTGGCCGGGGAGATCGGTATCGAGGATCAGACGGTGGCGCTGTGGTACGCTACCATCGACCGTGTCTTCAACCACGGCGAGGCCGGGATCCTGGAGTGGAGCGCGACAATTTCCGGCCGAACGATCCACATCCAGGCGAGCGTCGTCCCTGAATGCCTGCCGGGCGGCGCAGTCGAGACGGCGCTGTCGTTTAACCGTGATTTCTCGGAACAGGTCGCCGTCAAGGAGTCGCTCAGGGAGCGAGACGCACAGATCCAACGCATACAGCGACTGGAAACCGTCGGACGCCTCGCCGGTGGGGTCGCTCACGATTTCAACAATATTCTCACTGCCATCAACGGGTATCTCTACCTGGTGGGCATGGAAGTGGAGCCGGAGAGCAAGATCGCCGCGCACATCGAAGGAATCCGCTTTGCGACGGATCGCGCCGCCCGCCTCACTGAGCAGCTGTTACTCTTCAGCAAGCGAGCTCCCATCGAACTGCACGACTTCGACCTCAACTCGGTTGTGGCAGAGGTCTCACAGCTGCTGTCCCGCCTGATACCGGAGAACATCCGGCTGCAAACCGAGTTCAGTCCGCAGAAGGCGGTCATTCGAGGCGACGCCGGCAAGATCGAGCAGGTAATCATGAACCTCGTAATCAACGCGCGAGACGCGATGCCCGACGGCGGGGTTGTCACCATCCAGACCCGGCGCATTCCGCGACGGCTTCCGGCGCAGGCTCAGAGCGAAACGGAAGGACCGGCCCCGAATCTCCCGACTGACGGCCTCGACGGCGAGCATCACGAGGACGTGGTGCTCTCGGTCATCGACAGCGGCGTCGGCATGGACGACTCGGTGAAGGCGCGGCTGTTCGACCCGTTCTTCTCCACAAAGGGCCACGAGCGAGGCACCGGTCTCGGACTGCCGGTCGTGTACGGAATCGTTGAAGAGCATCGCGGCTCCATTCGGGTAGACTCCGTCCCCGGGCGCGGCAGCACGTTTGAGCTCAGCTTCCCGGCTGCCTCGAAGGAAGAGCGCGCGAAGGTGATGAGCGTCCGGCAGGTGCATCGGCGCAGCGATGTGGGTGGCCGGGTGCTCGTGGTCGAAGACGACCGGGCCGTGAGGGAGATCGTACAGCAGGTGCTGTCGTCGGCCGGAATGCGGGTCACGGCTGCCGGCTCGATTACCGATGCAACACGGTTCCTCGCGGAAGACCACGGGTTCGACATCATCCTGAGTGACGTTGTACTGCCGGATGGGTCGGGGACCCGAATCCTGGATCTCCTCGGCAGAAATACCCCCGTTGTGTTCGCGAGCGGGTACCTCGAGACGCTCGACGATCTGGAAGAGGTAATTTCCCGCGGCGCTGCGTTCGTGCAGAAGCCGTACGATCTGGATCGTCTCGTGACCACGCTACAGCACGCGTTGACGGGAGAAACGGATGGGTAACGGAGTACTGGTCATTGACGATGACGCCGGCGTACGCCAGGTCCTTGTGTACGCGCTGCGCGAGCAGGGCTACGTTGTGGCGCAGGCAAGCGACGGCGCAACCGGAATCACCACTGCGCGGGCATGGAAGCCCGACGTGGTTCTGCTTGACGTGCGGATGCCGCGAATGAACGGGATCGAAACGCTGCAGCGCCTTGTCGAGATCGACGCCAATCTCGCGGTCATCATGATAACCTCCGTTGACGAACTCGAGACCGCGCGCGAAGCGCTCACCGGCGGGGCGTACGACTACATACTCAAACCACTCGATCTTGGCGAAGTGTTCGAAGCGATCAAGGGCGCGATCGAGCACCGGCTCATGAAGCAGGAGCTTGACGCCTATCGCGCGGACCTGGAGCTTCTGGTATACAACCGTACCCACGACCTTCAGCAGGCGCTGCTGCAGGTAGAGGCAACCTACTCCCAGACCATTCTCGCTCTCGGTTCCGCGCTCGAGACCCGAGACGTAGAGACCAAGGAGCACTCCGTTCGCGTCGCTCGTTTCACTACCGCGATCTGCCGTCGCCTGGGACTCAGCGATTCACAACAACTGACCCAAATCGTGCGCGGCGCGTTCCTCCACGACGTCGGCAAGATCGGTGTCCCGGACGAAGTGCTCCGCAAGCCGGCAGCACTGACCGCCGCAGAGTGGGCCATCATGAAGAAGCACCCGCTCATCGGGGTGCATCTGCTGCAAGGCATCGAGTTTCTGAAGGGTGCGGTCCCGTTGGTGCGAAGTCATCATGAACGGTGGGACGGCACCGGCTATCCTGATGGACTGGGAGGCAGTGAGATTCCACCGGAGGCAAGAGCGTTCGCGGTGGCAGACGCCCTCGATGCCATCACATCGGATCGCCCGTACCGCAAGGCACGGCCACTCTCTGCGGCGCGGGCAATCATCGCTCAGGACACCGGGAGTCAATTCTGTCCGATGGCCGTTCGGGCGCTCGATTTGATCGAAGACAGCGAGATCGAACGCATTCAAAGCGACGCGGCACAACCTTCGCAGAGTGAGTGGCTGCAGCAACCGCATGACGAGGTGCAGCTGCCGTAACCGTGTCAGTCCTCCGGTTCCTGCACGCTCACGGCGTCTTCGAGCCGGAAGCGCAGGTGCACAGATCGAACGTGCGCGTGGTGCTGCGGCAGGCTCCGGGCAAGCTGCCGCAGCAGCCGCGTACCACCGGCCCCGTTGGCACGGCCGATCAGGAACATCGAAGAATCCTCCCGCTGCGTGAGGCCGTCTTCATCCGGGACGGTCGTCAGCTCGACCGCCACGCGCCTCAGCGCTGCTCCGGCAGACAGCAGGCGGTTCAACTGCTCCGCGCCGTCGTACACCGTGCCGGCGGGGGTTCCGTCGGCGTCGTCGCGCGCCGCAATGACCCACGCGCGCCCACGGGCACGCGGACGCTCCGGTTCGTGCCGCATCTCCGCACCGCGCAGCATCTCCGCACCGCGCGAAGACTCCGGACCGTGCCGCAGCAGTCGGCTCACCGACAGCGGCAGTCGGTCCTCGGGCAGCACCCAGATTGACCCAAACTGCACATTGGGCCGGATGAGCAGGGCGTAGGCGGAGAGCAGCGCGGCGGTGCTCATCGAGTGCGGTGCCAGCGGATGCATGATCAGCAGTGAGCCCGGCGTCGCCTGTTCGCGCGCCTCAATCAGCGACGGCTCGTCAATTGTAATCCGGTCCGCCCAGCGCGCGAGGCGCGTGCGGACACCGCTCAGACTGAATCGGGTACCCACACCGCCACCCACACCGCCGGCCGTGCGGGAGACCAGGCCCGTCCGGTCGTGCCGTCCGTTTCCATGGCGGCGGCCGGCCACCAGCAGCTCGCGCTCGTCGC
>PWMO01000342.1 GCA_003558175.1 Spirochaetaceae bacterium | reverse complement strand
GCAGCCGACTGCGAATCTGCGCGCTTGGGGTGGCGTTTTGCCATTGTCGGCCGCGCGCGCCGCATTAGCAAATCGCGTGCCGGCTTGCACATTGCAGTTGTGCGGCTGGCGCTTTGCGCGGGGTCCGACCGCCGCCAACCAGCCCGGACAACTGACTTGACCAAAGCTGAGCGGAGAAATCAGGTTGCAGTATCGGCATGGCCCCGTCAGGCCGGAGACCGCACAGTCCGCAAGTGAAGGAGTGGCAACGATGAAGCAACGATCGATCGGGCACGGGCGCCCGGGTTCCGTTCTGCTCGGCGCAGGGGTTATGGACGAAATTGCTCGCATGCAGATGCGGCCGATTGCGCTTGCTTCGTTCATGGAGAGCGGCTTGTACGCCTTTGGGGCTATCTGGGTCCGCAACCGGCCGCGCAAGCCGTTTCAGGGCGTGTTGGATCTCGAAGACCCCACACAATGGCGAGCCGGGGCTGGGGGCCGGGCATGGGCACACGTTGGCGCAACTGCTCGCCCACCTCGGCTGTATTCCGCACTACGAATCGCCAAACGTGCCGTTTTTCCATATGGGCCGCTACGACACCGCACTCCAGGCCGCCTTTGTTTCAGGCGGCGAGGACGTGATCCCGCTCGATGACGCCGTGCTCGAGCCGGAGAGCAGCGACCGGATGTGGACCGTGGTCGATCCCGATCCGGCAGACGAAGAGGCGCACATCGAACGGTGTTGACGGATTGAGGTTCTGCAAGCACACTTACCATGCATGGATAGAGTGGGCCGCGGGAACCGGGAGCGGGAATCCGCGCCCTCTGGAGATGGACGGTGGCGGTAAAGACCATAACCATAGATATGGAAGCATATGAGCTCCTGGCGGCGGCACGCCGTTCCAATGAATCGTTCAGCACCGTCATAAAGAACGTTCTGGTGCCGGCCTCTCATACTGCGTCGGCACTCCTGCAGTATCTCGACTCACGGGAGCCTTCTGAGTTCAGTGAGGAGTATTTTGCCACGATGGAACGGCTGATTGCCGCGCGTGAGGACGACCTCCTTGCGGCCGAACCGACCGAACCCTACACCGGACGGGAAGATGCTCCTTGACACCAGCGTCTGCGTTGATTTGCTGCGCGAACGCGCGTGCGGTATTCGCGGGCCTGCCTACAGCGCGCTGGAGTCGCTTGGCGACGCGCGTCTGTACCTCAGCATGTACTCTGTCTGTGAGCTGAGCACCGGAGCCCTGCTGTCCGGGCACCGGCAGCGCGAGCAACGGCGCGTGTCGGATCTGGTGCAACACCTCACCATTCTCTATCCGGATACCGCCTTTCCCACGCTCTATGCTGAGGCGGCTGCGGCGCTCATCCGCGGCGGCACTCCGATCCCGGTCATGGACCTGCTGATCGGCATTACCGCCAAGTCACACGGGCTCACACTCCTCACCAGGGACAGAAACCATTTCTCGCGCATCCCGGGCCTGGCGGTTCAGTACTACGCTCCGGCGGGGTAGCGGGCGGGCCTGCCCGACGCGTCCTTGCCCCCTTGATGCGTCATGCGAATGGCAAATGGATTGTCGGCTTGCGGAATGCTAACCGCCGGCTTGCGGTTTGCAAGGCCGGCGGCGCGGTGTGCTGCGGTCAGTGACTCCCGTCAACGCGGCGGTCGGCGTTGCGCCCTCCATAATTAACCTGCAAACAGAGACTTACACGATGCCTGCGATTCTTCCTCCTTGCGCAAGTCGATAGCAATTCTTGGTGCGATTATTGCTCTGGTTTTCCGGTGAATCGTGGCAGAGCCACGGCAGGAAGTAAAGAGCAACTAAGAAAGTAGCGAGCATCGGAGGCTATCGTGACGACACCTACAAACCGTACCCAGGCGGCGAACGAGCAAACCCGGCGCAGGTCGCAGCGTTTCCCGCTGGAAATGGCTACCATCCTGACACCACACGAGAGCGATACCAGCCTCGAGACCTTCATCGCCACCCAGACGCGCAACATCTCGGCCAACGGAGTGTTTGTGTCGCTCTATTTTGGCCCGCGAGTTGGTACGCGTGTCAATATCGAGATGAAGACACCCATCGAAAGCCCGCGGCTCGACCGACGCAATGTGCCCTCCTGGCTCAGAATCAACGCGGTTGGCCGGGTCGTGCGCCAGACCACCGAAGGCATCGCGATTGACTTTGAAACCAAGCCGACGCTCGAGCGCCTTGGTGACGCCGTTACCGCGTGAGAGACGGCACCTGAACCGTACCCTGCCGCAACCCGCTCTGTAATCCCGCGCTGCGCCTCAGCACACCAATCACCACCCGCTGCCGATATGCGAATCCCGCTGCGCTCGTCTGCTCGCTGCCGCCGCGGCCGGCGAGAACAAAAAAAGCCCGGCGCTGCGTGCGCATCGCCGGGCCTCTGATTGCAGAATCCCGCATGGGGTGGACGGCGCCGTCCGTGCCGCGGCTTCAGGCCGCGGCGAAGTGGCACGTCATTACATTGCGGAAAGCACCTCCATCGCCCTGCCGCGCACGGCCCGGGTGTGCGGATTGCCAACCGCAACATCGAGGATTACATCAAGCGCCAGGTCGTGAACCACGTTGCCCCGCTCGCGGTTAATGCTGTTGATCGCCTCCAACGCCGCCAGGATCGTGTTCTGGTTGTGGCGCGTGAGGTGCTCGCTGCGCAGCATCTTGGCAATTGCAAAGGTGACTGAACCGTCCGGATCCTGAGCGATGTCCGCCAGCGAATAGAGGGCGCGAGCACGAACAGAGGCATCAGGGTCGATCGTGATGGTCTGTACCAGCTGTGTGCGCGCCTCCGGCGTGCCGATCATACCCATGATACGTGCAGCTCGATAGCGAACCTCGGGATGATAGTCGTGCAGTACCCGGTAGCCGTTGCCCTGAAAGGCCAGGTTGTAGGCGCCTTCCTGCAGCGCGAACGAGACCGCCTCGAACAGCATCGGGCTCTCGCGCTCGGTCCAACCGTTCTGCAGCTGCGACTCAATGGTTTTGAGCGCCAGCAGCTGGTGTGTGCGGTTGTTGGTCAGCAGCTGACCGCGCAGCGCACGTATCGAAATCGAGCTCTCAGTCTGCAGGTAGAGCTCATCGATGGTGGGAAGGGCCGCCGGGTTGGGCAGCGTTCCCACGGCAACTTCCTGTGCTGAGAGAAATGCCGGTGCGACTGCGGCACACGCGGCAAAGACTGCGACGGCAAACTTTTTCGTCATTTTTAATTGCGTAAACATCATCTTCCTCCATATCCGGTTTGATGTCCATGTGATCTGCTGCTATCATTGCAAGCAGCGTGCCAAATGTCGGCTCATCGCGCTTACACGGAAGAATTTACATAAAGTTATTCAGTGTAGATAATTACCGTATTGCCTGGGTCGTTGAGCTAGCGCCGCAGGCGCCGGTCTGTCCGGCCTTCGCGATCCGGCTTTCGCCTGCGCGCGCCGGGCTCGCACCGGACAAGCAAAATGCGCGTTGGCGCAGGAGGGCTACGCCTCGCCCTGCAGCTGGTACAGGTGATGGCGGTTCTCGCCCGACTGTTTCGCCACGTACATGGCCTGGTCGGCGTGTCGGAGCAGTGACTCGCAGTCGGACTCGTCCTGCGGGAACAGCGTTACCCCCACGCTGGCCGATACCGACACGCGCCCGAAACTGAGTTCCATTGGTTCCGAGATGGTTGCCACCAACCGCTCGATCGAGCGGCTGCACTCGGCTACGCTGTTGACGCCCAGCAGCACCAGGGCAAACTCGTCGCCGCCCAGGCGGGCGGCGGTGTCGCCGCCGCGCAGGTGAGACCGCAGCCGTGCGGCAATGGTCTTCAGCACTTCATCGCCCGCGGCATGGCCCCAGGTGTCGTTGACCGGCTTGAAGCGGTCGAGGTCCAGCAGCGCAACGGCCATCATGCGTCCGCTGCGGCGTGTCTGTGCGATACCCTGCTGGATGCGGTCCTCAAGCAGGCGGCGGTTTGGCAGGTCGGTGAGCTTATCGTAGTGCGCGAGGCGTTCCAGCTCGCGCTCGTGGCGCTTGAGAACCGTGATGTCTGACATCACGGCCACGTAGTGTGTCAGCGCGCCCGAGGGGGCAAGGCTGCGCGTGATTGAGGTCAGCTGCGGATAGAGCTCACCGTTCTTGCGCAGGTTGGTGAGCTCACCCTTCCATGCTCCCGTTTCTCGCAGCGATTGCCACATCCCGGTATAGAAAGAGGCGTGGTGCGAGCCGGAGGCAAGCAGTCTGGGATTCCGACCAATGACTTCGGCCTCGCTGTAGCCGGTGATTTCACTGAAGGCCCGATTGACCTTCAGGATTCGGTTTCCGGCATCGGTGATCATGATGCCCTCCTGCGCCAGCTCAAACACGCGCGAAGAGAGCCGCACGTCTTCGTCCGCCAGGCAGGCGAGCGCCGAATGCGCCAGTTTCTGTGCCAGCGGCGCAAAGCCGCGCGTAAATGACGGGCTGAGCTGGCCGGCGTTTCGCACGATGATCAGCACCCCAAATCCCGGCAGCTCAAACGCGTGGACCCCGGCTCCCTCTATCGAAACCACCAGCGGGATCTGATCTTCACTGTCGCGCAGGCTGCGATAGAGGTCATCGAGCGGGTAGCGGCTGAGGAACTCACGATAGATGGGGTTTTCCGCTGAGTTTCGCGGCAAGGCGGAAACCGGTTCCAGCGGGGAACCGTCGTCACCAGAGGCAGTATCGTGCTGCAGCACCAGGGCGGCCGACGCGTTGAGCAGGCGCAGCATGTCCTGGAGCACCGCGTCCAGCATTGCCTTCAGCTCATTGTTGCCGTCAATCGCGAGGGTGAGTTCAAGAAGAATCTCGGTCTCAACGGCTTTGGGCGTCAGGCCATGAGCCGCCACCGGCGGCACGGGCCGCGGCAACGGAATCAGAGAGGGCTGCCGCCGGCCATCAAGCGACGCGCCATCGGCATCGCTGTCCGGTTTCTCCGGTTCAGGCGTCTCGTCCGGCTCGCTCAACAGCGCAACCACCGAGGTCTTGTTGTAGAACTCCAGGAAGTCAATCCCGTTGTTGGCAATCTCTCCGAGCGTGAGGGCGCCGTAGAGCGCCTCGCCGTTGCGCACTACCGCAAGTTCTTTCTCGAACTCATCTTCGAGGAACAGCGTACG
>PWMO01000036.1 GCA_003558175.1 Spirochaetaceae bacterium | reverse complement strand
GGGAAGAACAGTCCGATCACGGTTCCCAGCACGATCGCAATGATCAAGCGAGGAATCAGGCCAAGATTCTTCATTGTTTGCCCCCTTGAGCGAGAAGATTTACTATAGTGAACACTGCTATGGTATACTGAACTTGGATAGTTGTCAAATTTTATGAGTTCCGGCCGGGATCTGGTCCCGTGACACGGTTATACTGTCAGAAAGTGAGGAAACAGCGCATATGGATACCCGTTATCCGCAGCAGCGAATCAGCGTGTTCGACATCTTCAAGATCGGGGTCGGTCCGTCGAGTTCACACACCATGGGGCCGTGGCGGGCGGCCGAGCGTTTCGTTCGTGCCCTGGTTCTTGAACGCGCCCTGGAACTGGTGCAGAGCGTTCGTGTCGATCTGTACGGTTCGCTTGCCAGGACCGGAGTTGGCCACGGCACCGACGTCGCAGTTGCACTCGGCCTGACCGGCGAAGACCCGCAAACGGTCGAACGTGACGCGGTCGATCAGATGCGCAAGGGGCTGCGCTCGCTGAAGCACCTGGCGCTGGCCGGAGAGTTTTCGGTAGGCTTCGAGTACACGCGAGACATTCGCTTTCATCACCACCAGGCGCTGGAGTACCATCCCAACGGTATGTCAATCAGCGCCGATCTCAGTGACGGAACAACCATCACGCAAACCTACTACAGCATCGGCGGCGGCTTTGTGATCCAGCAGGGCGAAGGGGACCGCCCGGAAGCGTCCATCACGCTGCCGTATCCGGTTGACCAGGCGGGTGACATCCTGCGCCATACGCAGGCAAGCGGCCCGGGCACCCCAATCAGCCACATCGTGCGCCGGAACGAGCTGGTCTTCGACCCGGAAGACCGCATAGACGAGCGGCTGCTGCAGATCTTTCGCGTCATGCGCGATTGCACCTACGCCGGACTCACCACCCAACGGCCGCTGCCGGGTGGCCTGAACGTACCCCGACGCGCCCATCGTCTGGCTGCCACCCTGCTTCCTCAGCCGTGGCCGGAGGGCGCCGAGCGGTTCTTCACCGCGCTGGCCGACACCGCTGCGCCGACTACCGACGCTGCGCCGACCGACGGCTTTGAACGGACCCTGCGCTGGGTCAGCGCGTTTGCACTGGCGGTGAACGAGGAGAACGCCGATTTCGGCCGCGTGGTAACGGCACCCACCAACGGCGCCGCCGGCGTGGTTCCGGCCGTCCTGCTCTACTACCGCTACCTGATACCCAACGCAGACGACGAGGGCGTGGTCCGTTTCCTGCTGACCGCCGGTGAACTGGGCAGCGTGTTCAAGAAGGGTGCGACCATCAGCGCGGCGCAGGGCGGCTGCCAGGCCGAGATCGGAGTCAGCTCCGCGATGGCCGCGGCCGGACTCACCGAGGTCCTTGGTGGCAGTGCGGAGCAAGTGCTCATGGCGGCGGAGATCGCCATGGAGCACCACCTCGGACTGACCTGCGATCCTATCGGCGGCCTGGTGCAGATTCCCTGCATCGAGCGGAACACCATGGGTGCCGTCAAAGCCATCACCGCCGCCAACCTCGCACTGACCGGCGACCCTTCCGCGGCGCGGGTCACGCTTGACGACGTGGTGGAGGCCATGTGGCAGACCGCCCAGGACATGCACCACAAGTACAAGGAGACCAGCGAGGGCGGGCTCGCCGCCCGCATTCCGATCAACGTGATTGAGTGCTGACGGCCGACGGGACGGAGCGGCTACAGCCGGACGGCGCTACAGCAATCCGGCGCGGAACCCCAGCGACATCCGGAACACCGCCCCGGCCTCGACATCCGAAGACGCAAACCAGAGGTTCGGCTCCAGGTAGAGTGAGAGCGTGCGGAACGCCCGCCACTGTTCCATCTGAAACCGGGCAAACTCCCATTGCGCCAGCACTGCCGACATCACCAGGCCGTCTTCATCGTCCATGGTGAAGTAAGAGAAGTTGGCTCCCAGCGCAAACGCCATTGAGAAGAACGCCCAGTCAGGACCCAGGAAATAGTCAAACGGCACAACGGCCACATTCGCCAGCAGCTTGGTACCAATCACCGTGCCGGTGAAACGGCCCGGAGGCGCCACGCCGGCCTGCACCTGGACCTTGACGTTATCGTCAAAGAAGCTGACGCCGAGCCCCATATCGGCATACGTTGCACCAAAGAAGTGCGTGTCGAGGTAGAGTCCCTGCACAAACTGCGGCACTGCGTACCCGGATTTGTCGCCCGGGCGCAACGCCACCTCGATGCTGTCGATGCCGTATTCATCGGCGGCCGTCCCGTAGATTGCCAACCTGTCCGCATGGCGACTTCCCTCTGCCGGCGCCAGCACCGGAAGCGCTGGAGCGGCCGTGTCAACGATCAGCAGCACCCGCTGCACGGCGGTCCTGCCGTCACCAAACTCCGCGCGCACCAGCACCGGCAGCGGCCCGCGAGCCAGCTCGGCGCTCTCGAGACGAAACTGCCACTCCGCGCCGCCGCGCGCCGACGTGAAAGTACGCCCGTTGTCGAGGCTGACAAGTACGCGTTCAGGCTCAAGCGCTCGACGGCTTTCACGACCCCGGCGCCCCTCGTCCTCTGCCTGCTCCTGCGGCGTCTGCTCGATCCACGCCCTTCCTTTCAGCCAGGGCCGCCCGGTCACCGTGTCACCGCTGCGGTGACTGTCTATCGTCACCACCGGTCCCCACCGATCGAGCAGCACCGTGTGAACCGGGCTCGAGACCGTGTCGCCTGAAGGAGTATTGAAGCGCGCGACAATTGCCATGCGCGGGCCGCGGGTAACGGCCTCGGCAAGCGTGTGGCGGAAAAATCCATTGCGATCGACATCGACGTCGGCCAGGAGGGTATCCCGGTCGAGCACCTGCACCCGTGACGGCAGCTTGGGGCCGGTTATTCGGCCGGCCACGGTGACCGGTCCGGTGTGCTGCACACCCGGCATTGGATTATGCAATCCTACGCTGTAGGATGCGGCGCTCCGGCCCAGCTCGATGCGGCGAGCCACAACCGACCGATTGCCGGCAAAATCGGTAGCCGCCAGGTGCAGGTTATACGATCCGGGATTCATCTCCGAGACATCGATATCTTCGAGCAGGACCGATTGGGAATCCAGCTCGATGACCAGCGGCAGGACATCCCCGGAAACCGGGGTTAACTCCAGTTGCAGTGATTCCACTCCGATGTTATCGTACACTCGTCCGGATAACCGCAGCGTTCCCCCGATCAACTCGCCGTTAGACGGTTCAGCCACGGTCAGCTCAGGATGCATGTTATCGATGCTGATCAGCGCGGTGGTGCGCGACTCCACCCCCAGCGTGTCGGTAGCCACCGCCAGAACCGAGTACGTCCCGTCCAGGTACGACTCGGTGTTCACGCTCAGACTCCATTCTTCTGTTCCCTCGGCAAGCTGAAACGTGTTGCCGTTGTCCATAGAGACACGAACAGATTTGATGCCATTCAGGTCACTGGCTGTGCCGCTGATCGTCACAGTGCCGCGGCTGTGACTGTCCATCTGCGGTTGGAGTATCTCGATTTGCGGCCGATCGGTGCTCACCATTACCGTGAGTTGTACCGGCTCTCCCTCGAGTCCGTATATGTCCTCAGCATATACTTCTATTGTCTGTTCGCCGCTTGCCATGCTCTCGAGTGGCACTTCGATACGAAACGTCTGTGATGCGCTGATGCGCTGGAACTCACGGTCACCCACTCGCCAATGAACCGCAGCGACGCCGTCGTCATCGAACGCCATACCCGAGAGCGCAAAGTCCTCCGTTATCACCTGGCCGTCCCGCGGCAGGTGGACCTCCACGATCGGCAAATCGGCTCTTCTGTCCACGCGCACGGAGGGACTCACCGTCCGCGTGTTTCCGGCGGCATCCACGGCGCGAAGCTGCAGGCGGCCCTCGGCTTCTTCAAGCGCAGTGAAATCGACCGTAAACGAGAACGCATCACCGTCGCACGAAGACTGCGGCCGAAGTTGCCGGAACTCCGTCCCGTCCAGGCTATACGACAATTCGGTGATCGGTGCCTGCGAGCAGACGACTCCCGAGACAGTGGTGAGCCCGTTGATGACGTCTACCGGACGCGGTGTGACCACGCTGATATCGGGAGGCGCCGGAGCATGGTTGAGCGGAAGATAGAGCGGATGATCTGCGCTGCCTGCCCGAACGCTACGGAGCTCCAGGTGCAGTGGGCCCGCCGGTTGCGCCGCAAGACTCACGCGGGAAGAGAAGGCGCCGGAATCAAGCGCTATGCTGTGCCACGGTTTCTCCGGAGACAGGCGGTACTCCAGACGCGTCGCGGACCCACTGTCATCAACGGATCCGGCGAGTTCAAGCGCGCCTGTCACGTACTGATGAGCAGCCACGGAATGGACGTTGACCCGTGACGGCACCGGCTGCTGAAAATCATCGGCGTCTGCCGTGCGCACAACACGCAGTCTAAGTGGATCGCCGATCGTCCCGTTGGCCAGTCGACCGCGGATTCGCAGTTCGCCCAGACCTGTCGGAATATCTGAAGCCGGGATGCGAAACGCAGGCCGTGCGGGAAACTCGCCATCGAGAGTTCCTTCCAAAATGATGGACTGGACCTCGTCGCTGCCGGAGACATGACCGTAAACCGCGTCTTCAGCACCGAGATGCACAGTCTCATCAGACAGTGGATACGCTACCGTAACCGTGGGGAGCAGGGCGTCCGGGTCATTTCGTAACCGGTGGACTACCGTTGTGCTGTTTCCACTGTAGTCAACCGCTGTAAACCGAACGGCAATCGTGCGGCTCCGATTCCCCGTGATATCGATCTCCGTGGTCCAGTACGGGTCTCCGGCGCGAAGCTGAATCTCGTGTTCTTCACGGTCCCATTCGTAGAAGAGGCGTTCGACACCGACGGTGTCTCGAACGAATCCCCTCACCTGTACCCTGCCGTGTACCTCTGCTTCGGATTGCGGTGAAATGACTTCCAGTGCCGGAGGCTCATTATCCACGAAAAAGAGAACGGGATGAACCGCAACCGCGCCGGTCCCGTCAACAGCGCGGAGATAATAAACGGTCGCACCGTCACTGATGCGTCGTGTTTGGACCGAAAACGAGAACCGCACGAGCGTCTCTCCCCGGCTTTCGCGCAGACGGAGCGGCTCGAACATTACCCCACCGTCAGTGCTGAGCTCG
>PWMO01000459.1 GCA_003558175.1 Spirochaetaceae bacterium | reverse complement strand
GGAGCCGGTCATTCGGATCCCCGGCGGGCTCGAGAACTCGAGGATCGTTACGCTGATGCGGGAGAGCTGGGAAGAGTATCTCGGCCTTGAATCGCATGTCGAGGTGGTTCGCTATCCCGAGTACTTCGACTCGCTGTCGGAAGATCGTGCGTACGCGGTTGCAACCGTGAGCTGGATTGGAGACTTTGCCGACCCGCTGACCTTTCTGCAGATGTGGACGTCACAGAGCAACTTGAACGAATCGGGATTCAATAACCCGGATTATGATCGCCTGGTGCGCGAAGGCGCGACGTTGCGCGGCGAAACACGATACGAGACTCTGTCGCGGGCGGAACGCATGCTGCTCGAGACCGCGGTGGTGCTGCCCATCAGCCACTCACCGGCCATCAACCTGATCGATCTCTCCACCGTCGACGGCTGGTATCCCAATCCGCTCGATATCCACCCGTTCAAGTATCTGCGCCTGCTGGGGCTGACCCCTGCGCCCGTAGTGGTAAGATTCTGAACGGATCGTCGACAACGCGCTCTCCATTGCGTCCACACGGTGTCCACATTGCATCCGCACTGGTCCACGACCTGCTGCGGCCGGCTTTGACCATTTGAGCAGAATTTGCTATATTGGCCCGGATGAAGCAATCAAAGAAGACCACCACCTTCAAAGAGAAACAGCAGGTGGTGTATCCTCTGCAGGGTGTCGGGCAGATTCTCTCCATCGAAGAGCGGGATTTCAAGGATCAGAAGCTGCTTTACTACGTCATCTACCTGGATGTGACCGACATGACGGTTATGGTTCCGGTAGACAAGGCCGAAGAGCTCGGTATTCGCGCCATCGTACCGCGCAAAGAGGCGGAGAGCGCGCTCAAACTGGTCTCCGAGGAATACGAGGCAATTCCGGCAGACTGGAAACTTCGCTACCAGATGAATCTCGATCTCTTGAAGCAAGGCAGTGTCTCGGACATCGCCACGGTCGTGCGAACCTTGTATCACCGCAGCAAGGTAAAGGAACTTCCGATCCTCGAGCGCAAGCTGTTCGACAACGCGCTCAAGCTGCTGGTAGACGAGGTTTCCTTCTCGCTCAAGAAGTCAAAAGCGGACGTTGAGCAGATGGTGTTCGAACGGCTTGAAGCGGAAGCCCGGCGCAGCGCGAAAGCATCGGCAGAAAAGGCAGCCGCAGCGGCCGTACCGGACGATGACGACTTCGACGAAGAAGACATCGAAGACTGATTCCGCCCGGATACTCAGGCGTATCCGGTCTCATCTGGGCGATCAGCCCCTCCCGTCGGTTTCGCTTGTCGCGGTTACCTCGCGCGACCCGTTCCGTATCCTGATATCGACCATGATCTCACTGCGCACCCGCGACGAGGTGACCCTCGCCGCGACCGATCGGCTGTTCGCGCAGGCCGAAACGCCGCAAGCCATCGCCGCATTGCCCGAAGAAGCGATCGCCAACTCGATCTATCCTGCCGGGTTCTATCGCACCAAGGCGCACAACATTCGGGAAGTTGCCCGCATTGTTTCCGAGGAATACCACGGTTCCGTCCCGCAGACGGTCGAAAAGCTGATCGCGTTGCCGGGAGTCGGGCGCAAGACGGCCAACCTGGTACTGGGTCTCGGCTACGGAATCGCCGCGATCTGCGTCGACACGCACGTTCATCGTATCGCGAATCGACTGGGCTGGGTGGAAACGCGTACCCCGGATGCGACTGAAGCCGCGCTGGAGAAGATACTTCCTGCTGAATGGTGGATCGCGGTAAACGAGCTGCTGGTGCTGCACGGGCAACAGGTTTGCACCCCTCAATCGCCGCTGTGCAGCCGCTGCCCGGTGGAGGGAGATTGCCGGCAGGTTGGCGTGACCCGCCGGCGGTGAAATGTTGCCGCCGGCAGCAATAGGCAGTAGCCGGCGGTAAGAGGTAGGCGCCGGTTACTTCGAGTCGAGCTGTGCCGGGTCGGCGATGAGCAGCGTCCGAGAATCAAGCACGAGCGACAGATCCTCGTGCACGTAACGGTCGTGTTCCTTGACCAGCCGCAGCTTGACGTGCTCAGGCGCCGGCTCAAGCGTGATCAACACACTGACGCAGTCCATGTACGGGGCGAGAATAACCGGCACGCCGTTCTCATCTACCTGCGGCTGCTCGCGATGAAGTGTCGCGCTGAACCAGATCGAAAGGCCCACCTCTTGAGCGAAGCTCTTCAGCGCTTCAAGGCTCTCCGGGCTACCGAGGGCAAAGTCATACCCGTCGACCATGATGACGTCGGCGGCAAACCCACCGTGCACGATCATCGCGCGCAGACTCTGAATCAACTGCTCAGCCTCTATGCCGCGTTGCGAGAAGTTCATGACAACGCGATTGCGTACCAGGCTGTCATGCACCTCCATTGCGTCTTCCAGTTCACGCGTTGCGGCAATTTCGCGGTAGATGTCTTCGTACCAGCTGATAATATGGTCTGTGCGCGAAGAAAAGCTCACATGGATCACGTGCTTACCTTGCAGCAGAGAGTCGGTCGCGATGTGAACCAGACATGCGGTCTTGCCGACCCCTTTTCGCGACGCGATAATTCCCAGGTTACCTGCTCCCAGACCGCCCTGGATCGACTTCTCCAGTATGCGGAGGGGGCTCCGCTGCACCAGCTCTTCTTTCACCATGACTATTTGCTCTCCTTGTTCTTGCTTTCCTGATACTTCTTGATCAGCTCTTCCGCCACGCTCTGCGGCACACGCCCGTACTTCAGGAACTCCATGGAGAACTCCGCCTTACCCTGACTGAGGGAGCGGAGCACGGTCGCATAGCCGAACATCTCGGACAAAGGCACTTCCGCCTCCACGGTAGAAAAACTCCCGTCTTCGGAGGACGCCAGTATGATACCACGACGCTGGTTCAAACTGCCGAAAATGCTGCCCTGGTACTCGGTCGGCCCCTCGACCGACACTTTCATGATCGGTTCAAGGATCACGGGCTTGGTCTTTGCGTATGTCTGGCGGAAGGCGCCGAGCGCTGCGGCCTGAAACGCCATGTCCGAGGAGTCAACCGGATGCGTGGCTCCATCATTGATTGCCACGCGAACGCCGACAATCGGGAATCCGATGACCGTACCCTTCTGCATCGCGGTGCGAAATCCCTTGTCGCATGACGGAATGTACTCGTTGGGAATGACACCGCCTTTGATGCTGTCGACAAACTCGTAATCGCCCTCGTCCAGCGGCTCGATGAACCCGGCAACGCGGGCAAACTGGCCTGAACCGCCCGTCTGTTTCTTGTGGGTATAGTCGAACTCCGCGCGGGCGCTGATTGCCTCGCGGTAGGCGACCTGCGGCATACCGGTTTCCACATCGGCACGATACTCTCGCTTCATCCGCTCGATGTATACCTCGAGATGCAGTTCGCCCATTCCCTGAATGATGGTTTCGTTTGACTCTGGATCGACGAAGCTGCGGAAGGTCGGGTCTTCCTTGGTGAAGCGGTTGAGCGCTTTGCCCATGTTGTCTTCCGCCGATTTATCCTTGGCCTTCACGGCCAGTGAGATGACCGGGTTGGGAACGTACATCGATGTCATGGAGTAATTGAGCGACGGGTCGACAAACGTGTCACCGGAAGCGCAATCGATGCCGAAGATCGCCACGATATCGCCGGCCGGGGCCTCGTTGATGTCGGTGGTGGTATCGGCATGCATGCGGATGAGCCGTCCGATCTTGACTTTCTTACGGGCTCGACTGTTGTACAGCTCCATCCCTTTCTTGATCGACCCTTGATAGACGCGCATGTAGGTGAGCTGTCCGTACTGCCCCTCTTCCAGCTTGAACGCCAGCGCGACCGTCGGCGCCGTCGACTCCGGCGTGAGGTCCACCGGTTCTTCGTCGTTGTTGAGATCGAGTGCGGTATAGGTCAGTTCGGCGGGGTTCGGCAGGTATCGAACCACCCCGTCGAGCAGCGCCTGCACGCCCTTGTTCTTGTACGCGCTTCCCATGTAAACCGGCACGAGCTGGCGCGACAATGTACCGGCCCGCACCGCGTCAATGACCTGCTGCGGCTGCACCTCGCCTTCCAGGTACGCCTCGGCCAGTTCGTCGGAGAACATCGATGCGGCATCCAGCAGTGTCTCGCGATACTGCTCGGCCTGTTGCGCCAGTTCGGCAGGGATCTCCGTTTCGCGGATGATCTCTCCAAAGTCCCCTTCGTAGTACTGCGCCTTCATGGAAATGAGATCCACCACGCCGACAAACTTGTCTTCCAGCCCGATCGGCAACTGGAGCAGCACCGCGTTGTGCCCCAGCTTCTCTTCAATCTGGTCCCGAACGCGCACCGGGTTTGCACCGGTTCTGTCACACTTGTTCACAAACGCTATGAACGGCACGTTGTAGCGGCCGAGCTGCCGATTGACCGTCAGCGTCTGCGACTGAACGCCACCGACCGAGTCCAGCACGAGGATGGCGCCGTCAAGCACTCTCAAAGCCCGTTCGACTTCGATGGTGAAGTCCACGTGGCCCGGCGTATCGATGACGTTAATGACGTGGTCTTTCCAGGTCACGTTGGTAGAGGCGGACTGGATGGTGATGCCGCGTTCGCGCTCGAGTTCCATGGAATCCATGGTTGCGCCGACGCCGTCTTTGCCACGAACCTCGTGGATGGCGTGAATCCGCTGGCAGTAAAAGAGGATCCGCTCGGACAGTGTTGTCTTGCCCGAATCGATATGCGCGCTGATTCCGATATTGCGCATCTTCTGTATGCGTGCTTCCATATACTATTTCCTTTTCTACAGGTGCGTGTCGCGATCCTTCGGTGGTTTCAGGGTGAAATAACGCACTGAAAGTGCAAGGATTTCGGTCAAATTGAGTCTGTAATATACCGAGAAGGCGGATTTCTTTCAAGAGTCGCGTGGAGATCTTTGCCCGAGACGGAAAGGTGACCCGAGCCCCCGTCTCGGGGGTAGGCGAGGTGGCCAACACCGACAGGCCACAGACCCGTCAATCCACGTCCGAGAGCATCACCTCGTCGCTCTCCAGCGTTCGATGGCGTATCTCGTGGAACTTCTGCACCAGCTTGTCGACCGTCAGGTCACGTTTCTCCTGACCCTCGACGTCAAAGATTATCTCGCCCTTGTCCATCATCAGCAGTCGGTTCCCGTACTGAATGGCGTGGTGCATGTTATGCGTGACCATCATG
>PWMO01000091.1 GCA_003558175.1 Spirochaetaceae bacterium | reverse complement strand
GTCGATCTCGTTGGGCCACGACCAGCCGATACCCCACGCAGCTGCCTCCTTTCGAATCTGCCGCTCCAGCGTCGACCTGCGCCGCGCCGAAAGCGTCTTTGAGTCGGCAGGTTTCGCGTTGATTCCTCCGCTGCCAAACAGCACTGCCGCCGCGGTTACCGGGCCGGCAAGTGGGCCACGCCCGGCTTCGTCAATTCCGCATACCCGTTTGGGCCGTCTCGAGCCGTCCACAACGGCAGCCTACCGTGGGCGCGCAGGCACTGGCAAGGGGCCGGCGGAGCTCGGCATCTACCCGGCTTTAGGGCCGGCGGGAGGTGTCGCCGGTGACTGATTTGCAGGAGGATCGGTCCCTGACCATCGGGCAGTTTAACGATGCGTTCCGGCCGATCATGGACGGGGTTGGGGTATGCGTCGAGAACTACGCCCGCTGGTTGCAGCACGGCTCGGCGCAGGCGGTGGTGGTGGCGCCGCGCGTTCCCGGCTACACCGACGTCGAACCCTACACCGTGCTGCGCTATCGGTCGGTGGCGTTCCCCCCGATGAAGCCGTATCGAATCGGGTTGCCGTGGCTGGATGCGCGCTTCCGGGTCGCCCTCGGCCACCTGCCGTTTGATCTGGTCCATGCGCACGCTCCCTTCGTCGCCGGTTCGCTGGCGTTGGGCGTTGCGCGACGGCGGCAGATCCCGATCGTGGCAACGTTTCATTCCAAGTACCGTGAAGACTTCCTGAAGGTGCTCGGCTCGCCGCGGCTTGCAGACCTGGCGGCACGCCGAATTGTCTCGTTCTTCAGCCGGGTAGACCAGGTGTGGGCGCCAAATGCCGCCACTGCCGACACGCTGCGCGACTACGGTTTTCCGGGCCGAGTGGAGATCGTGCGCAACGGTACCGATCTGGCGGCGCCTACTGCGCGGGAGCACAACGCCTACCGCAGCGAGGCTGAACTGCTGCTCCCGCTGCGGCCCGGCGACCAGCTGTACCTCTTCGTGGGACAGCATCGATGGGAGAAGAACGTTCGGCTGATCATCGAGGCGTTGGCGCAGCTGTGCGCTCAGGGACGACGGTTCCACATGGTCTTCATCGGCACCGGCTATGCCGCCGCGGAGATGCGCCGCCTGGTGCGCCGGCTGGGCCTGGCCGAATACGTCTCGTTTTTGGGCCTCATCACCGACCGCGAGGCACTCAAACCGTTCTACGCCCGCGCCGATCTGTTTCTGTTTCCCTCGCTCTATGACAACGCGCCGCTGGTCATGCGCGAAGCGGCCGCTTTCTCGTGTCCCTCGGTGCTGGTCGCCGGATCGACCGCGGCCGAGCAGTGCGTTCATGGAAAGAATGCCTTCCTGATCGACAACAGTGCCGCGGCGCTCCGTCGGCTGCTGGACGAGCTCGCCGACAAACCGGAGGTCGTGGCGCGCGCCGGGCGCGGTGCCCGCAAGACCATCTACCTGCAGTGGGACCAGATCGTCGCCGAGGTGCTCCTGCGCTATCGCGAGATCATCGCGCAGTTCAAACACCGCGCGTCGGTTGCCTGAGTGTGGTCGGCTGACCACGTGCGATGCAACGCCCGGCGCTGCACGCAGCTCCAACAGCGGGCGCGGCGCTGCATGCCGGCTGCTCGCTTGACCACGCTGTCACCGACTGATACAGTTTTTTCAGCCAGGGAGGGGGAGTGCTTCTAAAGAGTATCGAGCTGTTCGGGTTCAAATCGTTTGCCGATCGCAGCGTGGTTGAGTTTACCGACGGGATCTGCGCGGTTCTTGGACCCAACGGGTGCGGCAAGAGCAACATCGTAGACGCCATCAAGTGGGTGCTGGGCGAGCAGGGTACCAAGAGCCTGCGTGCCGACAGCATGGAAGACGTCATCTTCAACGGTACCGACGGCCGCAAAGCGCTCAACGTAGCCGAGATCACGCTCACGCTGCAGAATGACGACGGCGTCCTGCCGCTCGACGTGCCCGAGATCTCGGTGCGCCGCCGCCTCTTTCGCTCCGGCGACAGCGAGTACCAGATAAACGGTGCCCCGGTCAGGCTCAAAGAGCTGCGTGAGCTCTTCTACGACACCGGCATCGGCAAGAGCTCCTACTCCATCATGGAGCAGGGGAAGATCGATCAGATTCTATCCAACAAGCCCGAAGAGCGCCGCGCCATCTTTGAAGAAGCGGCCATGATCACCAGGTACAAGATCAAGGGCAAAGAAGCCGAGCGCAAACTCGAACGAACCGACGAGAACATGCGCCAGGTAGAGGGAATCCTGGGTGAGGTGCGCCGCAGCTACGACTCGCTCAAGAAGCAGGCCGAGAAAACCGCCCGCTACCGCGAGCTGCGTGCCCAGATCTTTGAAATCGAACGCGACATCGCCCTGCTGCGCCTGCGCAGTTGCCTCGATGATCGCGAGAAACGCACTGAACAGCTGCAAACCAAGACGGCCGAGCGCGACGCCATCCGCGCCAAGATTGACGGCATCAACGAGTCGCTGGA
This sequence comes from Spirochaetaceae bacterium, assembly GCA_003558175.1. GTDB lineage: Bacteria > Spirochaetota > Spirochaetia > DSM-27196 > PWMO01 > PWMO01. The sequence goes on along the minus strand of PWMO01000091.1, from coordinate 2,688 downwards.
GTCCAACCTGGACCTGGTGAACAACATGGAGAGCCGTCTGATGGAGGGACAGAAGCGACTCTACGGTATCGAGCTGGAGAAGAACAACCGAGACAACCAGATCCGCATGCTGACCGAGCGGGTGACCGATATCGAAGAAAAGTCCGCCCGTGACCTGGCGCGCAAGGCGGCCCTGGAAGAGCGCATCAACGCGCTCACCGCGGAAATCGAAAAACGCGAAGGCGAGCAGCAGACGTATACCCGTGAGATTGGCGAGCTCAGCGGTAACATCGACCGCTTCAAGGAGAGCATCGACACCGCCGCCCGACGCATCAGTGACAACACCGAGGCAATCAAGCAGAACAACGCCACCATCGACGCCTGTGAACGCGAAGAAGAAGAGGTGCAGGAGCAACTGCGCGTCGTCACCGACGATATCGTAGAAGAGCTCGACCGCAAACTGAAGGAGAGCGGCTATTCGTCACGCGAACGCGAGCAGCTCGAATCCGAGATCGACGCCGCGGTTGCCCGACTGCTGCTGCACCTCGAGGGCAAGGCGGCACTGATCCAGGACGCAACGGCGATGAAGCAGCGCGAAGCGGCGGCCGAAGTGCTGCAGTCCACCGCCGAGACGGTAGAGTCCGCCGTAGCGGAGATCCAGCAGATCCGCGAGCTTTTCAAGCGCTACCGCAACGTCACGCCGGCCTTTCTCGATGAGTTCCTCGCCCCCGAGGGCATCATCACCCGTAAGCGCCAACTCGACACCCGCATTCAGGAGCTGCGGCGGACGGTGCGCCAGGCGCGCGACGAGATCGCGCGACGCTCGGAAGAAAACCAGAACCTGCAGCAGAAGATCGATGAATACCGCAAGACGCTCGAGGAGCTGCGAGTCAACCTCACCCGCATGCGGACCCAGCTCTCGGCTCTCGAGAGCGATATCCGCCGCGCCAACGAGGAGCGCGTTCGCACGCGCACATCGATAGAAGAGATCGAGCACCACCTCAATCAAGAGAAGCGACGCGCCGAAGAGACGCGCTCACGCATAGAGACGCTCACCACCACCCGTCGCGAGCTGGAGCAGAGCGAGCAGGCGCTGAAGAAAGAGCTCAAGGCGCTTGAAGAGGGGATCGCGGGCAAGAACGCCGATCTCTTGAAGAAAGAGAAAACGCTCAAGGCAAACATGGAGACCCTCGGCAAGGCGCAATCGACGGTCGAGCGGCTGCAGGTCGCGGTTGCCGAGAGCAACGCCGAGATTCGCAACATCTACGAGAACTTTCGCGAGCGCCACTCGCAGGATCTCAGCGAGTATGAGTCGCGCGTCTTCGAGCTCGGCAAGACGTCGATGAAGGACCTTCGTGACCGGCTGAACACGCGCCGCGAACAGGAACGCGCATTAGGGAGCGTCAACCTGATGGCGCCCGAAGAGTTTGCCGAGGTCAAGGAACGCTACGATTTTCTCTCCGGGCAGCTCGAAGATCTCAAGCGCGCGAAGGCAGATCTGGTTCGCGTCACGCAGGAGATTCAGCACGAATCGGCCGAGCTGTTCACCGAAACCTATGAGAGAATCCGCAAGAATTTTCACACCATGTTCCGTCGGCTCTTCGGCGGCGGACGCGCCGAGCTAAAACTGACGGATCCCGAGAACGTGCTGGATTCCGGCGTCGACATCCTGGTGCAGCCGCCGGGCAAGAAGCTGGAAAACATAATGCTGCTCTCCGGCGGCGAGCGCTCGCTGACGGCGGTGGCGTTGCTGTTTGCCACCTACATGGTCAAGCCGTCGCCTTTCTGTCTGCTGGACGAGATCGACGCAGCGCTCGACGAAAGCAACGTCGGCCGCTTCGTGAACATGCTGTTTGAGTTCGCGCAGAACTCGCAGTTCATCATTATCACTCACAACAAGAAAACCGTGGCCGCGGCCAAGACGCTGATCGGCATCACCATGGAAGAGCCGGGTGTGTCGAAGATTGTGGCGGTGCGCGTCGATAACCGCGAGAAAGAGCCCGAGAAGGAGGCGGCCAGTGCCTCGTAGCGGCTGGAGTCGCTCAGCCCGCGCCCGACCTGGCGTGCGCGTCGCCGCCGCCGCGCTGGTGCTTGTACTGGTCACCTTTGCGGGAACGGTGCTGGTACTCTGGATCGGCGGTGCCTGGTCACCGCGCGCCGCCCCCCGGCCCGTCGAACAGCCGGTTGACCGCGGCATGGCGCAGCCGCTTGCGCCCATCAACCTCACCACCATCGAAATACCCAACGAGGCCGAACGTCTGCAAACCTGGGGGCTCGAGCAGTATCGGCCGCCGCGTGAACGCTGGAGCGCCGAGGAGGTTGACCGATTCTGGATCGACCCGGGTCAAATCGGCTCTGAATATCTCTCGGATACCAACCGACAATTGATAGAGGAGCTGCTGCAGGGAGTACCGTAAACCGCGCAGTTTCGCACCATGGAGGGAGGGTCATGGTGAAACAACGTTCGATCAGTTGCCCTTGTCGCATTCTCTGCCTGCGCCACTCGCTTGGCGCTCGCCTGTCCTCGCGCGTTGCTGCAGGTGCAGCGGTAGCAATCCTGATGCTGTCGGCCGGCTGCGCCGGTCTGCCGCAGTCCGACAGCTCCGACCGGTTGCCGCCGCAGCAGGAACCACCCGATGCCCCGCGCGTACCCGACGCCGTCACACTGCACCTGCCCGAAATCCCGGCTGCGGCCGAAGAACCCGCTGC
>PWMO01000527.1 GCA_003558175.1 Spirochaetaceae bacterium | reverse complement strand
GGTACTGAGCGTACGGAGGCGGCAACCGAGGTAACCAAGCGGCTCAATCTGGCGTACCGCGTTATTCGCGACTACTACCTGGTCACCGGAAAGTTGGAGCCGTAAGCTTCAGCCGTGAATGCGGCCGAACGCGATCACGACCCCTTCGTTGCCTCCGCTCCGCCGTGCCGTCACTCCCCTGCTTCCGCGTCAGACCGGCTCTCCGCTTCGGACAGGCTTTCCACCACGCGTTCGTCTTCGAGATGATACTCGGTGATCTTGCGGTGGAGTGTCTTGCGGCCGATCCCCAGCATCTCGGCGGTACGACTCTTGTTGCCGTTGTTGTGGTTCAGCGTGCTGCGGATGATCTCCTGCTCCGCCTCAGCGAGCGTCACTCCCATCGAGACCTTGATGTGATTGGACTCGCTATCGGCACTGACCGTCGGCGGAAGGTCGTCAGGAGTGACGACGTTGCCCTTGCACAGCACCACGGCGCTCTCGATGCAGTTGCGCAGCTCACGCACGTTTCCCGGCCATGAGTAGTTGTAGATCGCGGCGCGCGCCTTGGGGTCGATCCCTTCCACCGGCTTGCCGTTCTCGGCGGCAAACTCCTTGATAAACGCGGCCACCAGCAGAGGAATGTCCTCTTTGCGTTCACGCAGCGGAGGGACATGGATGTTAACAACGTTCAGTCGGTAATAGAGGTCCTCGCGAAAACGGCCGGCTTCGATCTCGCTCTTGAGTTCCTTGTTGGTGGCCGAGATGATCCGGGTATCCACTTCCAGCGTCTCTTCGCCACCAACGCGCTCGAAGCGCTTCTCCTGCAACACGCGCAGGATCTTGATCTGGATGCTCTGGTTGATTTCTCCGATCTCGTCGAGAAAGATACTGCCCATGTGTGCCAGCTCAAACCGGCCGCGTTTGCGCGCCACTGCGCCGGTGAATGAGCCTTTCTCGTGCCCGAAGAGCTCGCTCTCCAACAGCGACTCGGAGAGCGCGGCGCAATGCACCTTGATGAACGGTTTCTCCTTGCGTCCGGAGAGACTGTGAATCGCATCGGCAATCAGCTCTTTGCCCACACCGCTTTCACCGGTAATCAGCACCGACGCCTTGGTCGGCGCCACCTGCCGCACCACGTCGAAGATCCGATGCATTTCGCTGGACTTGCCGATGATGTTGGTGAAATGACGACGCTTATCCAGCTCCTCCTGCATCGCGCGATGCTGCAGCACCAGCTCGCGGTTGGAGAGCGCCCGCTTGACCAGCAGCGATAGACGATCGAGATTCACCGGCTTGGTCAGAAAATCGTACGCGCCGTCACGCATCGCCTGTACGGCGGTCTCAATGGTTCCGTGCCCGGTGAGGATGATCACCGGGATGGTGGGCCAGGAGTCCACCACGCGACGCAGCAGCTCCTCACCTGAGAGCCGTGGCATGCGCAGATCGGCGATGATCAGATCGACTTCGTCCTGCTGGATCACCCCCAGGGCGTCCTGCCCGTCCTCCGCCAGCAGGGTACGGTAGCCGTCCATCTCCAGCGCCTTGCCGAGTCCCTGCCGAATGTTCTTTTCATCGTCAACGATCAGCACGTTGAACTTCATGTTCGATCTCCGTTCCACCCAAGCAGGTGCTGTTGTTTCTGCGGCACCGGAAATGAGATGGTGAAGGTGGTCCCCTTCCCTTCCTGCGAGATGACCGCGATTTCTCCGTTGTGCTCTTTTATGACCTTGTAGACCAGCGTCAGGCCGATGCCGGACCCGAAATCCTTGGTGGTGAAGTATGGCTCAAAGATCTTGGACATGATCTCGTCCGACATCCCGATGCCGTTGTCGCTGATGCGCAGAACGACGTCGTCACCCTTCTGGCTGGTCAAAACGCGCAGCACCCCACCGTTCGGCATGGCGGCAATTGCATTCTTCACCATATTCATCAGCGCCTGCTTGAGATACTTGACGTCGAGTTCGATATTGTCGATCCCCGCGTCGAGCTCCGCGATCAGCTCGATGTCGGCCTCCTCGAGCTCGTACTTGACGAACTCGAGCAGCTCGTGCACAACCTCGTTCAGACAGTGCTCTTCAAGGTGCACGTCAATTGGCCGCACCGCAAAGAGAAAATCCACCACGATGCGGTTCAGGCGGTCGACCTCCTCGTTCACCACATCGATGTAACTCTCCATTCTAGCGCGGTCAAATCTGTCGCGGTCGAAGTCGTCACCGTCACCGGCTCCCTTCAGCGCTTTCTGCAGCAACTGAATGTGTATCCCGATCGATCCAAGCGGATTCTTGATTTCGTGTGCAACCCCGGCCGCCAGGGTGGTCAGTGACGCCAGACTCTCCGCGCGCCGCAGCCGCGCTTCGCGCGCCCGCTTCTCGGTCACATCCTCGACGTGTAGAATGCTGCCCTGAATCGTACCCGAGCCGACAAGCGGCAGGATACTGCACGAAAGCATGCGGTTGACCCCGTTGGTATCCAGCGTGAACTCGCGGTCCTGTGCCGAATCCTGGTTAATCAGCGTCGTACGCACGAAATCGGCAATTTCGCGATCACCAATGGCGTCCCAGACGGGCCGCTCGTACCACTCTTGAGTAGCAAACGGGACCATGCGTTCGGCCGCTTTGTTTACCAGAACCAGAGAATGATCACCGGTACAGACCAGCACACCGACGTTCATCGAATCAAGCACCAGCTCTATTCGTTCGTGTTCGCCGGCCAGGTCGAGGATCAGCGCGCGTATCTGCTCTTCGTCGAGCTTGGACAGTTTCTGGATCGCACGCTCAATGAACTTGCGCATACCGCTCCCTGTGATCTATCTGCCGCCTGTGGTGCTGCCGCTGCTGCAGGTGACGACGCATTGCGGCCCACAGACTGTACAGCACAACATCGCTGCGCATATGCAGCGATTCAACGTAGCGCTGGTGCCGCGCGAGTTCGATTTGCCACTGCTCCAGCAGCGAAAGCGGCAGCGACGCGTGCCGATCTTCACCGTGTTCTCGCAGCAGAATTCTGCGGCACGCGGCCGCGAGCTCCTCGAAGAAATAGCGTACGCCCTCACGCGCGGGTGTCTGCCCCAGTTCGGCGGTGATGGCTTCAAGCCCGCGCTCCGGCTGCTCACCCTCGTCGGCCAGTACCAGTTCGAGGAAGCGGCGCGCCAGCATGTCGAAACCCGACTTCGAAAGCAAGGCGTTCTGCATGATGTAGTGGCGAATGTCGCTGTAGCGCTCATCGGTCTCGCGGAAGATCTTGCGCAACACCGCGGCAGTGTCCTCCGATCCCCGCTCGCTGAACGCATAGGGCCTCACGCGCGAGCGAATTGTCGCCGGAATCGCCGCCTGGTTGGTTGTCAGCAGCAGGAAGTGGAGCTGCGGTGGCGGCTCTTCGAGCACTTTGAGCAGCGCGTTGCGCGAGCCTTCGTGCATTCGTTCGGCGTTCTCAAGAATCACGATCTTGCGTGAATCGCCGCTGCTCAGGTGCGCAAGGTAGGTGATGTTGCGGATGGTGTGAATAGGAATATTGTCACTCGCGGTGGAAGCAGCGATTTTTGCGGCGCCCTCCAGAACCTTCTGTATCCGTTTCTCGAGCTGATTCGTAAGCTGTTCGCCCTCCGGGAGCGCTGCTCCGGGGCGAATGTCGTCAACTGCCTCACGGATTGCCTCAAGCTGCGGCAGAATTCGCGTCAGGCGGTTCTCCTCGCCTTCCCAGAGCACCGGGTCGAAGCGGCGCAGCAGCTTCTTGACGGAGCGAAGAAACAGGTAGACCGTGGCGTTCATCGGCGTCTTCTTCAGCGCCTCGCCACAGGCAGCGATGTCCTGCACGAAGTAGCGGCTGCCGGTCATGAGCGTCAGCGGATGGTCCAGCGTCCGCTGCTGCACGCACGCTGCGCAGCCGCACCCCCACTCACCGGCGCCGTGATGGCAGCAGAGAACACGGGCCAGCTCAAGCGCGGTGCTCAGCTTGCCGGCATAGGGCGGACCGTGAAACAGAATTGCCTGCGGCACCTGATCGGTCTCTATCTGCTGTCTGAGCAGCTCTACTACCCTCTGCTGCCCAATGATGTTCTCAAACATCGGCTATCCTCCGTCCCAGAAACTGCGACACATACGGGAAGAGCGGCACCAGAAATCGGGCAAAGACGCTTCCCTCCAGCAGTCGCGCAGGCGGGATGATCGGCTGCACCTGTATCACCAGGATCAGCACGAACGCGATAAGGATACCTTCGATCAGCCCCAGAAAGAGCCCGAGCGCGTGGTCGAGGCTCTCGAGGTGAATCCGTTCGATAAGGTTGCGCAGTGCGCGTTCGAACAGCTTGACCACCAGATAGACCAGCAGAAAAATCAGCAGAAACGCGGCCACCTGGCTCCAGATGGAGGGCCCCAACAGCTGCTCCATGAGTTCGGCGACGAGGCCCGAGAACAGCACCGCGGCGCTGATTCCAAGTATCACCGATGCCGCCGACAGCACCTCCTGCACGAAGCCGCGCAGGGTGGCCCTGATGGTGGTGAAGATGAGAATGATGGTGAACACGATATCGACCGCGGCAAAATCCACAACAGCTCCTAGTTCGTACCTGCCCTGCTCTGCAGCTGCCCCGGACGCTCCTGGAGCAGAGCCTTGATGACGTCCGTCACAGCGCCCGCCGGATCTCCGCCGGTAACGGCGCGCGCCGCCTCTCCCATTTGTCCGGCACGCTGAGCGTCCTGCAGCAACGCGGAAATCTCTGCCGACAGCTGTTCGGCGGTCGGATCTTCAAGTGTCACCGCCGCGCCCTGCTCGCTGAAGTAGCGCGCGTTATCGATCTGATCCCCGCGCGACGCCCCGCGTCCCAGCGGCAGCAGAATCGCCGCCTTGCCGGTGAGAGCCAGTTCCCACAACGTACCCGCTCCCGCGCGACAGACTACCAGGTCGGCCGCGGCGAGCAGGTCCGGATACTCGTCAGCCACGAAGTCAAACGACCGGTAGCAGGCGCTGTCCGGAATCGCGCTTCCATGGTCACCGCGCTGATGTACAATGTCGTAACGCGGACATAGTTGCGGCAACAGCGCCGTGACCAGATCGTTGATCTGCCGCGAACCCTGGCTGCCGCCCAGGAACAGAACAACCGGACGCCGACCGCTGAACCCGAGAAGACGAAGGCCGCGTTCCCGGCTCCCGTTGCCGACGGCGGCACGCACCGGGTTACCGGTATGCACCACCCGCTCGCCGTACTTCGGCCGCAGCATGGC
>PWMO01000468.1 GCA_003558175.1 Spirochaetaceae bacterium | reverse complement strand
CTATGGCCACCGGAACAACGAACAGCAGACCGCACAGCAGCCCCATCAGAACGCGTGTTTTCACTTTTTCCGTCTCCTCTGCACCGCATTCCCCGGCGCTTCGCGACCAGCCCGGTGCGACCGATAACGGCGCATGCGCGATACCAAAAGTATATCACGCATTAACAAAAACAGTCGTTCGCCTCTGGTTGCCCTGTTTGACTCCTGGCCGCTGCATAGTATACTGACGCCATGAAAACAGCAGTTATCGCCATCTTTCTCTGCGTGCTCGTGCTTTCACTGTCGACACCGCCCGCCGCTGCATCCGAGGCAGACCTTGCCCGCCCCGTGGTGCGCCTGGTCGGTGAAGCGGGCTTTCTGGGCGTGATCGACCATCGCATCAGATTTGCCGAGGGGGACTCCACCTTTCGCTACCACGAGGACGGTGGCCAGGATGTGCTGTTTCCCTTTGCCCGGCTGTCGGCGGAGCTCACGCTGCAGCACCGGCACACGGTGGTCTTTCTCTACCAGCCGCTGGAGCTGGAAACCAGGGCCAAAATGCCGTCCGAATTCACGGTGGACGGCGTGCCGTTCAAAGGAGACAGTCTCCTTTCGCTCTACAGCTTTCCGTTCTATCGGCTGAGCTACCTGTATCTCTTCATAGATGATGACCGCTGGCGCCTCGATGCCGGTGTTTCGCTGCAGATACGCAACGCCAATATCGAGTTTGAAGCGCGCGGCGGCGATGGCACGGATGGGCCGGCAGGCTACTATCGGTCTGCAGGAGTCGGCCCGGTACCGCTGCTCAAGCTGAAGGCGCGCTACAACCTGACACGAGACTTCTACCTGGAGACCGAGATCGACGGGATCTACGCCCCGATCAGCTACCTCAACGGCAGCGACAACGAGACAACCGGAGCGCTGCTGGACGCCAGTCTCCGGGGCGGATATCGGGTCACGGAGTCAATCGAGACGTTTATCAACCTGCGCTACCTCGGCGGCGGTGCCGCCAATACCGACCCGTCGGACTACACCGTTAACTGGCTGCACACCTACTCGCTGTCACTGGGCGCGGCGGTACTCATCCGATAGTCGGCAAGAGCGCGGCTCGCGGCGAGAGTTCCTCGGCTCAGTTACCGTGCTCGTCGGCTCAGTCATCCGGCTCGAATGACCGCAGGTACTGGGCCGCAACCTCGCGGTATCGCTGGTACTGTTCCGAGTAGAGACGATGGCGAGCGGCGTCCGGCTCGATACGGTCCGCGCTCTTCAGAGCGGAAACTGCAGTCTGTGCCGGGTCACGCCGCTCGCAGCCCGCCAGCGCGATCATCGCGGCTCCCAGAGCGGACGCGTCGGCCACGTCCATCCGGTCGACCGGTAGCCCCAGCACGTCGGCAATGATCTGGCACCAGATGCGGCTCTTGGCTCCGCCGCCGCAGATACGCAGTTGCGTGACGCGTTCCAGATCAAGCAGTCCGGTACAGTCCCGCAGCGAGTACGCCACGCCCTCGAGCACCGCGCGGAGAAACTCCGGCCGACCGTGAGAGAGGGTGATGCCGTGAAACCCGCCACGAATCGTATCGCTCCAGTACGGAGCACGCTCACCAAGCAGATAAGGATGGAACAGCAGGCCGGCCGCACCCGACGCGGCTTCGTTCGCCATGTGTTCCAGCCGCTCGTAACTCCATTCAGCGCCTTCGAGCCCGAGCACGCCGCGTATCCATTGCAGCGAAGTTGTAGCAGAGTTGGTCCCCGCCTGATGGTACCAGTACTCACCTGCCGGATGCGGATACAACAGGCAGCCCTTTCGCAGCTGAGGTTCATCACAGATGATCATCACGCCGCCGGCCGTGCCGAGCCGGATGACGCCAACGGTCGGATCCACTGCTCCCACACCCACCAGCTCTGCGGCCGAATCGAGCATGCCCGCCACTACCTTGACGCCGGGTGCCAGTCCCAGATCCTGCGCTGCCTGCGACGTGAGCGCGCCAACCACCTCAGCAGACGCGCGGATTTCCGGGTAAGCCGATTCGGGAAGCCCAACCAGCTGCAGCAGCTCGGGATCCCAGCTCACCGTTGCCGCAGCTACCAGCAGCGAACTGCAGGCGGTAGATCGGTCGGCCACGAGCCGGCCCGTCAGCCGATAGGTCAAGTAGTCCTTGGAGAAGAGCACGAAGCGCACCCGCTTGAACAGCTCCGGTTCATTCTCCCGCACCCAGAGCATCTGCGGCAACGACCAGGTGCAGTTCACCGTGTTCATCGCGCTGCGCTCGATCAGGTTTCCGTGGCTCTCCGAGAGGCGCCGCACCTGTTCGCCACTGCGCTGGTCGTTCCAGAGGATGCCGCACCGCACCGGCCGGCGATTCTCGTCAAGCAGGCAGGGCACGTGGGACGTTCCCGAAAGGCCGATTCCGGCGACGTCGGCCGGCGCGATCTCTGAGCGTTTCAGCGCCTCGCGAACGGCGGCACACGCGGCCGAATACCAGTCGTCAACGTCCTGTTCTACAAAGCCGGGCTGCGGATAGCAGGTTTCGTAGTCAGCCGCTCCCATCGCCATGACGGCACCGTCCGATCGCTGCAAGGTTGCCTTCACGCTGCCCGAGCCAACATCAATGCCTGCGTAGAACGAGCCGCTCACTTCGACATCCCCGCCCCGGCGCCGTTCGTATCCGCCGCCTGTGTGGAATTCTCTTGTCTGGAGTCTTGTCTGGGGTCTTCTCTGGAGTCGTTGTTCTTTGCCGCGGCACGAATGCGAGATTCGGCATCCGAGAATACACTGATGATCGCGCCCACTTCGGTGTTTACCGAGATAAACCGCATTCCGTCTTCGATCAGTCGCGTGATAACCGGTAGACTGGTATGCTGGATGCCCGTGGGGATGCCCTTGCGCTTGCCCACCTCGATCACGCGCGCGATCGCCTGATCGAGTGTTTCGCTTTCAACCTCTCCGTACGAATGGGCCAGATCGGACGGACCGACAAACAGCACATCGACTCCCGGCGTGTCGCTGACGGCTTCTATGTTCTCGACGCCCTGGCGAGTCTCGATCTGCACCATAAGCATGACGTTGCGGTTCGCATCGGAGGTGAACTGAAACGGCTCCTGCCGGGTGAACCCGCTGTGCGCACGGCGGATTGAGAGGCCACGTGACCCGGCCGGCGCATACCGCATCAGGTCAAGCGCCGCTTCAACCTGCTCTCTCGTTTCCACGCGCGGTACCAGAATACCGTGGGCACCGGAGTCAAGCGGCTTCTGAAACGCCTCGCGTTCCAGAGCGGGCACGCGAACAAACGGCACAATCCTTAAGCCGTGACACGACAGTATGATGTCGTTGGCAGTCTCGTAGCTGAACGAGCCGTGCTCCATATCGAGAATGAAGAAATCCAGACCGGCACTCTCGAGAATCATTCCGATCGCCGGGGTCCTGACTTCCGTCACCATGCAGCCACAGACAACCCTGTCCTGTACAAGTTCGGATTTGATTCGGTTCATCGTGGTCATTGCGGTTTCACCTGTCGTGCTATCCAAATAGGATATTGGGGATCAGCAGCACGCTCCCCGGGAAGAGTATGATTATCGCGAGTACAACTAACTCCACAACGATAAACGGCCACACCTCGTGCATAAGCTTTCCGAGCCCGATCTTGCCGAAACCGGACACCGTCACCAACAGCGCACCTACCGGCGGAGTAATCAGGCCGATCATGCTGTTCAGTACTACCACAACACCAAAATGCACGGTGCTGATTCCGACGGTGCGCACCAGCGGAATGAACAGCGGCACGAAGAGCATGATATTCACCAGCGGGTCAGACATGGTTCCCAGAATCAGGAACACAACATTGATCAGAATCAGCACGATAATTGGATTCTGTGAGACCGCTGCAACAGCCGTAGTTATGGTCTGCGAGACGTTCTCGATCGTCAGAACGAAACCGAACATGGTAGCACCGATGATCAGCAGCAGAATGGGACCACAGATCGTGATGACACTCTTCAGCGACCGGTAGAAATCGAGCAACGAGAGCGTGCGATAAACCACAAACCCAAGCAGACACGCGTAGAGCACCGCCAGTACCGCCGCCTCCGTTATGGTGACCACACCAAAATAGATACCTCCCAGCAGAATCACGGGGGTGAGCAACGGGAAGAAAGCTCCGACAAAGTCTTTGCCGATCCGACGCAAATCAAACGAAGTGTTGACCGGGTAGTGACGTTTCTTCGACACGATGAAAATGTAGATCATCAGCACAACCGCCAGCATCAGACCCGGAATGATGCCGCCAAAGAAGAGCCGGCCGACCGACTCGTTTGCTACCATTGCGTACACTACCATCGGCAGGCTGGGCGGGATAATGGGCCCGATCCCCGCCGACGCGGCTGTGACGCTCATGCTGAATCCGTCACCGTACCCTTCATCCGCCATCGCCTGGTAGCTCAGCCTCCCGATTCCGCCCGCATCGGCAACCGCGGAGCCGGACATCCCCGAAAAGATGACGCTGTTGACGACATTCACATGCCCAAGTCCGCCCGGAATAAATCCTACCAGTGACTGAGCAAAGCCAAACAGGCGTTTCGAAAGTCCGGCTCGGGTCATGACCTCCGACGTCAGCAGGAAGAAAGGAATGGCAAGCAGAATGAAGTTTGCCAGTGACGAGTACATCCGCATCGCGATGAAAGTGAGATCCATCCCGTTCAGGATGATGTAGACGAGCGTGGAGACAATCATTGCGACAGAGAGCGGCATGTTTACCACGATCAAGACAACGAAAAGAAGCAAGAACGCTGCGAGACTCATTGCTTGACCTCCGCGGCGCCAGAGTCACGCTTAGCACCAGTTGCTCCAGGTGCACCAATGGCCGTTAACTGTTTGACGAGAATTATCAGGTTATGGATGGAGAGCAGTAAGAATGCCAACGGAATGATAAGAAATACGATTCCCTCCGGTATGCGAAGGTAGTTGGAGGGAACATACCGATCCCAGCCCCGGAACGAAGGAAGGATCATCCAGACAAACAGCACCTGCAGCACGACCGCCTGCGCGATGCTGATCCAACGCTGCACGCTCGCGGGTAACCGCTCAAAGACCACTCCCAGGACCATGTGACGTTGCTGCGCAAACGCCTGGCAACCCGCCAGATACCCAATCCAGATAAAGAGAAACCTGGATATCTCCTCGACCCACGGAATGGGCATGTTTACGAGATAGCGAGCGATAACGCCAATGGTGATCACCACAAAGAT
>PWMO01000417.1 GCA_003558175.1 Spirochaetaceae bacterium | reverse complement strand
TGATCCGCACCTATCCACGCGTCACCAAAGAGACCACCGTGGTGCTGTCCGCCTACGCAACCAAGGTGGGCGTAGTCGGTATTGGGCTGCTGTTGCCCGGTTACGGCCTCGAGCTGGCAGGCGGCATCGTAGCGGTGGTCGCGGTGTTGTACGCGCTCAGGCAGTCGGGGTTACGGCAGTTTCTCAGTTTTCACATCATCAGCCAGATCGGGTACATGATCGCCGGGGTCGGCGCCTTTGCCGGCGCGGGCGCCGCGCTGGCCGCGGCCGGCGGTTACTTCCATCTGGTCAACAACGTGGTCTACAAGGGCCTGCTCTTCATGGTGGCCGGCGTGCTGGTGGACAGCTTCGGGCGCAGCAACATGTACCGCATTCGCGGAGCCGGTCGCCGCAAGCCATTACTCACCGTCATCGCCGTCATTGCTTCCGCTTCAATCGCGGGTGTCCCGCCGTTCAACGGATTCATCAGCAAGTCGCTGCTCAAGTCCGCGCTCGACGGCTCGCTCGCATCCTGGCTGCTGGTTCTGGCGGGCATCGGAACGGCGATGTCCTTCACCAAGTTTCTCTATCTCTGTTTCTTTACGGGCTGGTGGAGCGAGAGCAAGGAGTCGCAGCGCACCCACAAACCAGCCGCTGTGCCGCCGACGCCGATCGCGCAGCAGGTCGCCATGTGCGTACTCGCGCTGACGTGCCTGGCCCTGGGCCTCGCGCCACACGTACCCCTCTCGCTTTTCTTCGGCGTCGAACAGGTCTTCTACTATCCCGCCGGTCTCTGGAATGCAGTCTGGCCGGTGCTGACCGCGGTCTTGCTGTTTGCGTTCGCGTTTCCCGTGATCAACCGCCTGCTCAAGACGTTCTTGCCGGTCAGGCTCGGACTGTCGCGGCTGCTGCGCGTTTCGTCGGTAGCAGGCGGGGCCCTCGCCCAGGCGATACATAACGGCAGCGCCCTGCGCTATCTCTCCTGGGCGGTGTCCGGGCTTGTCGTGGTCTGGACGGTGCTGTTGCTGCTGTAGCGCGGGTCAGTTACGGCCGTGCATGACGGCGCCGCGCAACGGGCGCCAGGAAGCGTCCGGTGTGTGATACCGACGTGTGCACGATCGCTTGCGGCGGCCCCGCGGCAACCACGTCACCTCCCCCGTCTCCACCTTCGGGCCCGAGGTCGATGACCCAGTCCGCCTGCGCGATCAGGTCCAGGTTGTGCTCGATGACCACCACGGTATGCCCGGCGTCAACCAGGCGGTGCAGCACCTGTGCCAGCCGACGCACGTCCGCCATGTGCAGACCGATGGTGGGCTCGTCGAGAATGTAGAGGGCGTTCCCGGAAGCGCCGTTTCTGCGCCCTGATCGCGTTCCGTTGCCGCGCGCTTTGGCAAGCTCCGAAACCAGCTTGATGCGCTGCGCCTCGCCTCCGCTCAGCGTCGGGCTCTGTTGCCCCAGCCGCAGGTAGCCCAGCCCGACGTCCTGCAGCAGCTCCAGCGTGTGCCGCACCGCCGGCTGCGCCGCAAAAAACGCAACCGCCTGGTCGATGCTCATCTCGAGGACGTCACTGATGGAACGGTCCTTGAACTCGATCTCGAGCGTGTCCGGGGTGAACCGCCGGCCGGCGCAGAGATCGCACGGTACGGTTACGTCGGGCAGAAAACTCATTTCAATGCGCTTGAGCCCCTGTCCGCCGCACTCTTCGCAGCGGCCACCGGGCGTATTGAACGAGAAGCGCCCCGCGTCATATCCGCGCATGCGCGACTCCGGCAGGCCGGCGTAGAGCTTGCGGATCGCGTCCCATATGCCCACATAGGTGGCGGGAGTGGAACGCGGCGTCTTGCCGATCGGAGTCTGGTCGACCTCGCGGACGTAGGCGAGCTCTTCCCAGCCGTGAATCGCGCTGCAGCCCGGAAGCTCCGGTTGTGCGGGCGACGTTCGCGATCGGCGACGTTTGCCGGGCGCGAGCAGCAGCTTCAGTCCGCGATGCAGTACGTCGCGCACCAGCGTGCTCTTGCCGCTGCCGCTGACGCCGGTGACGGCAATAAACCGCGACAGCGGAAATTCGACGTCAATGGTACGAAGATTGTGAAGCGTTGCGCCCTGGACGCGCAGCACGCCCGAGTTCTCGATTCGCGCCCGTTCAATTGCCGCAAACTGCGGCGGTTCTCGCAGCATTGACGCCGTGACCGAGCGCGCTTCGCGCAGCAGCGAGTCCGGCGTGCCACAGAACATGACCTCGCCCCCCTCAACGCCGCCGCCCGGGCCGAGGTCGATCACGTGCTCGGCGCTGCGGATGGTGGCCTCGTCATGCTCGACAACCACCACCGTGTTGCCTTTGTCACGCAGCTCACCGAGCGTCTGCAGCAGCAGCGCGTTGTCGCGCGAATGCAATCCGATGGTGGGCTCGTCCAGTATATAGCAGACGCCGCGCAGGTTGGACCCCAGCTGTGCCGCCAGGCGGATCCGCTGTGCCTCGCCGCCGCTGAGTGTCGGCGCCGCCCGGTCCAGCGGGAGGTAGCCCAGCCCCACCCGCCTGAGAAACGAAAGCCGTGAGCTCAGTTCGGTGACGATGTCGCGCGCAACGGCCGCTTCGCGCCCCTTCAGCTTCAGCCGGCTGAACCAGTGCGCCGCTTTGTCCACCGACTGTGCCGCCAGGTCGGTGATTGACCGTTCGCGATACAGCACCGCGCGCGCTTCGCGCCGCAGCCGGGTGCCGCCGCACTCCGGGCACGGGTGCTCCGAGAAGCGAAGCTCAACCGCGGCGCCGCGCCCGTTCTCCGCGGAGCCGGCCTGTTCGTACTCCGGCGTCACGTCGTCTTCATCCGGCGCGGCTGCCAGACCCGTTCCGGTGCAGGCCGGGCACCAGCCGTGCCGCGAATTGTAAGAGAAGAACCGCGGGTCGGGGTCTGGAAAGCCGGTACCGCAGCTCGGGCAGGACCGCGACGTCGAGAACACAATGGCCTCGCTCGCTCCGTCCACCAGGACGTGCACCACTCCCTTGCCGTGCGCCAGTGCCGCGCTGAGCGCGCCATCGAGCAGGCGACCGGCCCGCGGCGATACCTTCAGCGCCGCGATCGGAAGCTCAATAGTGTGCTCGCGAAAACGGTCGAGCCGCGGCCACGGATCCACCGCGATCATCTCGTCGTCGACCCGCAGCTGCGTGAAGCCTTTGCGCGCCGCCCAGGCCGCCAGGTCGGTGTAGTAGCCCTTGCGCGAGACCACCAGCGGCGCCAGCACCGTGACCCGGTCGCCGCGATGCGTACGCTGGATCTGCGCCGCGATGGACTCCCGGCTCTGCGGACTGATCGGCACGTTGCAGTCGGGACAGTATTGGATGCCAAGCCTGACGAAGAGCAGACGCATGAAGTGGTAGACTTCGGTCACCGTTGCCACGGTGCTCTTGTAGCCGCCGCGGCTGGTGCGCTGCTCGATGGCCACCGTCGGGGGCACCGCGATCACCGCGTCGACGTCCGCGCGTGACGCCGGCTGCACAAATTGCCGCGCGTAGGCGTTCAGCGATTCCAGATAGCGCCGCTGTCCTTCGGCAAACAGAATATCGAAAGCCACCGTGCTCTTGCCGCTGCCGCTGACCCCGGTGATGACCGTCAGGTGTCCCAGCGGAATCTGGAGGTTGATGCCCTTGAGATTGTGTTCCCTCGCGGTGCGAATCTCGATCTCCTGATGCCCGCCGCCGGCTGCCGTGCCGTAACGCGACGGCGGCCGTTCGGCGGCGAGCGCGGGTTCAGTTTGTGCGTGGGTCTGCCGCAGACTGGCGAGGTGCGCGCGCAGCGCGTCGGCGGTGTGCCCCCGGCCGCCTTCCGCCAGCTGCAGCGGGGTGCCTCCGGCCACCACCGTACCGCCGCCGTCACCACCTTCCGGACCCAGGTCTACAATCCAGTCGGCGGCGGCAATCACGTCCAGGTTGTGCTCAATCACCACCACCGAGTGCCCCGCCGCAATCAGTGCCCGCAACGCACGCAGCAGCACCTCGATGTCGTGAAAGTGCAGCCCGGTAGTGGGCTCGTCGAACAGAAACAGAAGCCGGGTGCGCTTCTTGCCGCCGCCGCGCGACTGCACCAGGTGGCCCGCCAGCTTCAACCGCTGCGCCTCGCCACCGCTCAACGTGGGCACCGGCTGTCCCAGCCGCAGGTAGCCGAGACCGACGTCGCGTAACGGCTCCATTGCCCGCAGCACGCGCGGCTGATCACGAAAGTACTCGCAGGCGGCGTCGACGGTCATTTCCAGCACGTCGGCAATCGAAACCGGCCGGCGATCGCCGCCAGGCGCCGGCGTCAGGCGCACGTCCAGTATCTCGGGGCGGTAGCGGGTGCCGTCGCAATCGGGGCAGCGGATGTAGACGTCGCTGAGAAACTGCATCTCGATATGCTCAAACCCGTTGCCGCCGCAGGTCGGGCAGCGCCCGTCGCCGGAGTTGAAACTGAAGCTACCCGCGGTATAGCCGCGCTCGACCGAGACAGCCTCGGCGGCAAACAGTGCCCGGATAGCGTCGAACGCACCGACGTAGCTGGCCGGATTGGAGCGCGTCGTCTTGCCGATTGCCGATTGGTCTACCAGCACCACGTCGTCAACCGCGGCAAGGCCGTCAATCGCGCGGTGCTTCCCCGGTGTCTCTACCGGGCGCCCCATGGCCGCGCGCGCGGCGTTGAACAGCACGTCCTGGATCAGCGTTGACTTCCCGGAGCCGCTGACCCCGGTCAAGGCGACCAGTCGATCAAGCGGCAGCGCTACGTCGATGTCCTTGAGGTTGTGTGCAGCGGCTCCCCGGATGACGATCGAGCGTTCCGGCGCGACCGCACGCCCGGCCGGCGCGTCGGCCGGGCGCCGCCGGGCCGCGTCCGGCGGCGCGGCAACCAGGCGGCGGCCGGCAAGGTAGTCGGCGGTCAACGTCGTGCCGGTTGCGGCCAGCTCGCCCGGCGTGCCCTGGAAGACCACTTCGCCGCCGTGTTCGCCGGCCATCGGCCCCATGTCCAGCACCAGGTCGGCGGCGCGGATTACCTCGGGGTCGTGCTCGACCACTACAATGGTGTTGCCCAGGTCGCGCAGCCGGGTCAGGATTCCAATCAGCCTGCCAACATCGCGCTGGTGCAGCCCGATGCTCGGTTCGTCGAGTACGAACAGCGTGTTCACCAGCGACGTTCCCAGCGCCGTGGTCAGGTTGATGCGCTGCACTTCGCCGCCGCTGAGGGTGCGCGACTGGCGGTCGAGCGTCAGATAGCCGACCCC
>PWMO01000158.1 GCA_003558175.1 Spirochaetaceae bacterium | reverse complement strand
CTCGTGGTAGCGGGTAACGACCTCATCGTCGGAGAAACCCGAATCGATGTCGCCCGAATCGCGCAGACTCCAGATCGCCTCGTACGCGAGGTAGGGGTTGACCGCGTCGGCACCGTAACCGACGAGCGTACAGAAGTGGTGTACCTCGCGCGGTTCGCCCGACTCTACAACGATGCCGATCTGCGTCCGCTTGGCGCAGCGTACCAGGTGGTGGTGAACCGCCCCGGTTGCCGCAAGCGCGCCGACCGCCACCCGGTCGGGCCCCGCGTTGCGGTCCGACAGAATAACCAGGCTGAACCCATCACTGATTGCCTGCTCCGACTGGCGGCTGACGCGGTCGAGCGTTTGACGCAGTCCGGTCTCGTGGTCGGCGGCCGGATAGGTGATATCGATAACCCGTGCCTTCCAGCCGCGGAAATCCATCCGTTGCAGCTTCAACAGTTCACCGTTGGTGATAACCGGCCGTGGCAACTGCAGCCGGCGGCAGTGACGCGCCGTTGTCTGCAGCAGATTCTGCTCGGGCCCGATGAATGCCGACAGGTCCATGATGATGTCTTCACGGATTGAGTCAATCGGCGGATTGGTAACCTGGGCAAAGAGCTGCTTGAAGTAATCGTAGAGCAGGCGCGGTTTCTGCGACAGCACCGCGAGCGGCGTGTCGTTTCCCATCGATCCCAGCGGCTCCTTTCCGGTCTCCGCCATC
This sequence comes from Spirochaetaceae bacterium, assembly GCA_003558175.1. Taxonomy (GTDB): domain Bacteria; phylum Spirochaetota; class Spirochaetia; order DSM-27196; family PWMO01; genus PWMO01. Next base: position 4,525 of record PWMO01000158.1, on the reverse strand, counting down.
GGCTTGAGAATCATGTTGAGGTGCTCAACGGTGTAGCCGAACATGCGCAATCGCTCCCGCACCGTTGTCCCTTCAAGGCCGGGTACGTCCCCAGATTGCGGCAGGTCACCGAGGGTGATCTTCTCCTGCTGCAGCCACTTGCGATACGGCCGGCGCGCGGCAATCCCGTTCTTGAGTTTTTCGTCTCCTACAATCCGACCTTTCTCGAAGTCAACCAGAAACATTCTTCCGGGTCGCAGCCGACCTTTGGCGCGGATGTTCTCAGCCGGGATGTCCAACACTCCAACTTCGCTGGCCATGATGACCATGTCGTCGTGCGTCACGTAGTAACGGCTGGGCCGCAGGCCGTTGCGATCCAGGAGTGCTCCAATCACCCGTCCGTCGGTAAAGGAGATAGAAGCCGGGCCGTCCCACGGTTCCATCATCGCGCTCATGAACTCGTAGACCGCCTTGCCCTCCTTCGGCATGCTGCGGTGCTTCTGCCACGCTTCGGGCACCATCATCATCACCGCTTCCGGCAGTTCCCGTCCCGACATGAGAAGTAGCTCGAGCACGTTGTCAAACGTTCCAGAGTCCGAGGTATCCGGCTCCACTACCGGGAAGAGCTTGCTGATGTCGCTGCCGAACAGCTCGCTGGAGAGCGTGCCTTCCCTGGCGCGCATCTTGTTGATATTGCCTTGCAGGGTGTTGATCTCGCCGTTATGCGACATGAAGCGCAGCGGCTGCGCGCGGTCCCAGCTGGGAAACGTGTTGGTGGAGAAACGAGAGTGCACCATCGCCAGGTGCGAAACGTAGTCCGGGTCGCGCAAGTCGGGATAATAGGCGAAGAGCTGCTCGGGCATGAGCATTCCCTTGTACACGATGACGCGCGTCGACAGGCTGCAGATATAGAAGAACTCCTTGCTGTCGTTTTCCTGGCCGCGGATTTCTCGCGCCGCCGATTTACGCACGACGTAGAGCTTGCGCTCGAACACGGTCTCTTCAATAGTCTCCGACCCGGCGACAAAGACCTGCTTGATCACCGGTTCGCCGGCACGGGCGGTTGGCCCGATCATTGAGTTGTCGCGCGGAAGATCGCGCCAGCCGAGAACGGTCAGCGCTTCGCGCTGCACAATGCCTTCAAACTGCCGCATGCATGCAGCGCGTTCTGCGTCATCCTGCGGCAGAAAGACCAGCCCGGCCGAAAACGTGCCGCGCGGCGGCAGTTTTGCCCCCAGATCACGCGCGAGCACCTTCTCCAGAAAGGCGTGCGGCAGTGCGGTGAGAATACCGGCTCCGTCGCCGCTGTTTTCATCCGATCCAACCGCGCCGCGGTGCGTCATATTGACCAGAATCTCGCGTGCATTCTGCAGAATCCGGTGACTCTTCTCTCCCTTGATATGCGCGACGAACCCAACGCCACAGGCGTCGTGTTCATACTGCGGGTCGTAAAGCCCCTGTTGCTTTGGTCGAGTCTGTAGCGCCATGTTGCCTCCCTCCAGCCCGCAACCGGTCGCATCCATTGCCGATCGGTTTCAGGACTGGGCCTGTAATAAGCAGCAAAATACGTGCCACAATACGCCTGTGTGTGACACTGTTCCGGGTTTCCGGTAATTTGGCCGCTTACGGACAGTTAGCGGCCTTCACCTGCGGTAGACGAGAGGGCACCACGAGGACGGCGGCGGCGCATGCTACAAAAATGTATGGAATCTGCGCGCAAGGGCTACATTTTTGTTGGATTGCCTGGGTGCTGCTGTGCGTTGTGCCGTTGCGAGGCTACATGACCTCAAGAAACGGCACGCCGATGAGAGCGCAACCGTTGCGCATGACCTGCGACACCGCTCTCGCCAGCGCCAGACGCGCCGCGCGAGTCGGCAGGTCCTTCTCGACGGCTATGGGATGGTCGTGATAGTAGCGCGAGAACGTCTTGGCCACGTCGTAGAGATATCCCGCCAGAATTGCCGGGCTGTACAAACGCCCGGCCTGCGCGACAGCATCCGGAAAGTCTCCAAGCCGTCTGGCAAGTTCCCACTCCTCGGTGCCGGTCAGCAGCGCCGGATCGAACTCCGTAGACTGAAGCGCCGCGTTGTCGGGGTCGGCTGCCGCCTTGCGCAGCATACTGGCGATCCGTGCCCCGGTGTACTGCAGGTAGGGTCCGGTGTTTCCGTTGAATGAAATCGATTCGCGCGGGTCAAACACCATGTCCTTATTGGGAGAGACCTGCAGCAAGTAGTAATGCAGCGCACCGAGCGCGACATCCGCCGCGGTGGCCGGTACGTTCCCTACTTCGCTTTCGCGTCCCTTGTCTTTGATCTCCTGCACAGCCATGTCTTCAAGCCCGGCAATCAGGTCATCGGCATCAACCACCGTACCCTCGCGTGACTTCATCTTGCCCTCCGGCAGATTGACCATGCCGTACGCGAGATGGTAGAGGTTCTCGGCCCATTCCATGCCCAGCTTCTTCAGCACGTGAAAAAGCACCATGAAGTGGTAGCGCTGTTCGGACGCAACCACGTAAATCAGACGGTCAAACGGCCAGTCCTGGTGCCGGGCGATGGCCGTGCCGATATCCTGAGTCAGGTAGAGCGAGGTCCCGTCGCCGCGCAGCAGCACTTTCTTGTCCAGATTGATCTCTTCCAGGTCAACCCAGACCGAATCGTCCTCTTCACGGTAGAAGACCCCCTGCTCCAGCCCGCGCAACACCTCGTCACGACCGGACAGATAGGTGCGGCTCTCATAGTAGACCTCGTCAAAAGAAATTCCGGTGCGGTCGTAGGTCTTCCAGATGCCCTCGATCGCCCAACGGTTCATCAGCTGCCACAGCTCCAGGACCTCCGGTTCGCCCTTCTCCCAGCGCTGCAGCATGTCGCGCGCTTCCGCTTCTGCGTTGCTGTCTTCTTTGGCCCAGTCATTGAAACGCACGTAGTAGCGGCCGACAAAGTGGTCCGACTTCACGCCTTCGGACTCCGGAGTCGCGCCGTCGCCAAACGTGCGGTACGCCAGCATCGATTTGCAGATGTGTATCCCGCGGTCATTGATCAGGTTGACTTTGCGCACCTCGGCACCGTTTGCCGCCAGGATGCGCGCGACGCTCTCGCCCAGGATGTCGTTGCGCAGATGGCCCAGGTGCAGCGGTTTGTTGGTGTTGGGACAGGAGAACTCGACCATAACCCTGGTTCCCGCCAGATCTTTGGTGCGGCCGTACGCGTCGCCGTCCTCTAACACCCTTCCAATCACGCCGGCAATATGCGACGGGCGGTCGAGGCGGATGTTCAGGTACGGCCCGGCCTGCTCGCAGGTTGGTCCCTCGGCGGCGTTGAGCAGTTCAGTCACGCGAGACGCTATTCGCGGCGGCGCAGTCTTGAGCAGTCGGGCGAAGGGAAACATTGGGGCGGCGATGTCGCCCATCTCGGGGCGCGGCGGCACCTCCAGCTGCACCGAATCCGGCGTGATCTCTTCCTCGCTCGCGCCGAGTTCGGCGGCAAGTGTCCGCAGCGCCGCTGCGATCTTCTGCCTCAGCTCATCCCGATAGTCGCTCATCGTTGCTCTCCCCCGTTCCCGTTCCTACCCTGAGCTACTGCCCTGAGTTACAGTTACAGTTCCTGTTCTTGCCCCGTCGCGCCGGTCATGACCGCGAGCATGCGGGTGAACCGCTCCGCTCCCTCGCGGCGGAAAGAACCAAGTCTTTCGTTGCAGACGGTGCAGTCGCTGACCACCGTAATCCGTGCTACGCCCCGTTCTTGCAGCAGCGCGATATTGGCCGCCCGCAGGTCGAGATAGTACGCCGCTTCGGGCCCGGTTCGCACCGCTGCACCACCCCACTCTGCTGCATACGCTCTCGCTCGCGTCTCGTCCACCCGGTAACAGCAGGCGCCGATGCACGGACCGAGCACCACATCAAGGTCGGCCGCCTCGATACCCCAGTGACGCCGCATCAGTTCGAGCGCGATGGCGGCAACGCCTGTCCCCTTCCAGCCGGAATGCAGGAGCCCGAAAGCCCCCGTAGCGCGATCGAACAGGAAGATCGGCATGCAGTCGGCAACCGTTACCGCAAGCGACAGATCGCGATCGGCACTCAGCATGCCGTCGGCCTCGATGTGACACGCTGCTGCCGACTCGCGCTCGACAACCACGACCTGCCGCGAATGTGTCTGACGGCGCAGCGCCGTCGATTCGGGAGCATATCCGTGTTGCAGCAGCCAACGGTCGCGTAGCGGATTGGGCCCGCTTGACGGGCCCATGTCGCCGGCGGCGCGCAAGCTCAGCCGGGCGTTGATTGGTCCGGGAACTGACACGGACTGCCTGTTTCCCGTGCCAAGCCGCTGTTGGAGTATCACGTGGTGGTGATCTTACAGAAAGGCAGTCGGCCGGTCAACTCGCGCGGGCGTGGCGCAAGGGCGGCGCGGGCGTGGCGCCTGGGTGGCGGCGCTGCATCGCGGGGGCTCGTGGTCAATGCCGGGTGCGGCGCGCGATGGAGTTTTCGATGTCGAAGACGGCACCCAGCGCGTCCCTGCAGCTCATCGCACGCTGCATGGCGGTATCGAGG
>PWMO01000200.1 GCA_003558175.1 Spirochaetaceae bacterium | reverse complement strand
TCCGCACCGTCGACGCCCGGGGACGCAAGGTGGGTGACGGCAACGTAGAGATCATTCCCCCGGTTCCGGGCGACAATCTGGTCCTCACCGTAGACCGCCGCATTCAACAGCTCGCCCGCGATGCACTCGGCGACCGAATTGGATCGGTTGTTGTGCTGAAACCGGCCACCGGCGAGATCCTGGCGATGATCTCATACCCGACGTTTAATCCCAACGATCTCTACGGCAACGGGGCACCGGCGGTCTTCTCCCGGCTGCGCAACGACACTACCGCCCCGTTTCTCAACCGTGCGATCCAGAGCAGCTATCCTCCTGCGTCGACGTTCAAGATCCTGTTGACCACCGCGGTGCTGGAAGAGCAGCTGCTCTCCGTTGATGACACTATCTTCGCGGGACCCCACTACCGTCTGGGCAACCGGGTGGTCAACGAATGGCGTCCGAGTGGGTTCGGGCGGATCAATATTCTGCAAGGACTGGCGAACTCGTCCAACGTCTTCTATGCAACTATCGGGCACGATTATCTCGGCACCGAGCGGCTGCTCTCGTATGCGTCCAAGTTCGGCTTTGGAATCCAGAGCGGCGTTGATCTTCCCGGCGAGCGCCCCGGCCTCCTTCCGTCACCTGAATGGAAGCGCAGGGTATTTAACGCACCGTGGGTCGGCGGAGACACCGTCAACGTCGCGATCGGTCAGGGATTCCTCAGTGTCACACCGCTGCAGCTGGCGAACATGGTTGCACTGCTGGTGAATGACGGCAGGCTGTACCGACCGCATCTGCTGCGCGAAGTTCGCGACGGCAACACCGGCGAGCTGCTGCAGCGCGTCGAACCGGAAGTTATTCAAACGGTGCCGCTGCAGCCCAAGACCCTGGAGACGGTTCGCCGCGCCATGCGCGGAGTTGTGCGTGGAGGCACCGCGGAACCGGTAATCACCACGCCACTGGTGGAGGTAGCCGGCAAGACCGGCACGGCCGAAATCAGTTCACAAACCGACGACTGGCACTCATGGTTTGCCGCGTACGCCCCCTACCAGACCGACAATCCTGAAGAACAGGTTGTCGTGGTGGTAATGGTGGATGCCGCAAACGACTGGGAATGGTGGGCGCCGAAGGCCGCCAATCTCATATTCCATGGCATATTCGGCGACATGAGCTTTGACGAAGCCGTGGCCGATCTGCGCCGCCGCCGCCGGCTCTGGTACATGTGATGGAGGAGGGCAACGTTGGCGTTGCGTTCACGCTCAATTTTCAGTTTTGACGTTTATGTCTTTGCGGCCACCATAGCGCTGCTGGTGGTCGGCGTGCTGTTTGTCTACTCGAGCGGCTTTGGCACACCTGGAGAAGTCCGTTCGCGCGAATACATTCGGCAGATAATCTGGGCGGTGACCGGCCTGGGTGTACTCATAACCCTGGCACTCGTACAGTACCAGACCATTAAGCCGTGGGTTCTCTACCTCTACCTGGCAGGTCTGCTGCTGCTGGTATTGACCTTGATGTTTGGCAAGGTTGTCAACAACACCAGAGCGTGGCTCGGAATTGGCGGATTGGGTATTCAACCCTCGGAATTCATGAAACTGGCGACAATCCTGTTGTTCGCGGTATACCTTGAACGCATCGGGCCGAGCATTCAACGTATTCCCTACCTGGTATTTGGTTCAATCGTCTTTCTGCTACCGGTTGCGCTGATTCTGATGCAACCGGACTTCGGCACCTCCTCGGTGTATTTTCCCATCTTCCTGGGTATGAGCTTCATGGCTGGAGCACGAATTCGCCATCTGCTGTTTGTGGGGTTGACTGCGGTGTTCGTGTTACTCTTTACCATGGTACCGGCCTGGGAAACCTACATTCACGGAAGCCGCATCCCGGCCTTCGATGTTTTCTCAAGCGTTCGCATCAAGCTTCTGGTGTTGACCGGGATAGGTGCCGTTGCCGCGGTGGCGTTGTCAGGGCTGATCGTTCTCAAGCGGCGTTACTTCTACTGGATCGTCTATTCCATGGCGATACTGGGAATAGCACTTGGAGCATCGCTGGGAACTCGAGCAGTCATCCGTGACTACCAGGTAATGCGCCTGGTGGTGTTCATGAATCCCTACGTGGATCCGCGCGGCGCCGGCTGGAACGTCATCCAATCGGTAACCGCGGTCGGGTCGGGCGGCATATCCGGCAAAGGTTTTCTGCAGGGAACCCAGAGTCACTATCATTTCCTGCCCGAACAGAGCACCGACTTCATCTTCTCTATTGTCGCCGAGGAATGGGGCTATCTTGGTGCGTTGCTGCTGTTTGGACTCTTTCTGGTTATCCTGTTGCGCGGCCTGTACATCGCCTCAATTGCCAAGGATTCGTATGCCTCCTATGTCGCGGCCGGAATCGTCACGATGATATTGACTCATTTCCTGGTAAATGTCGGAATGGCGATTGGCGTTATGCCGGTTGCAGGAGTGCCTCTGTTCCTTGTATCGTATGGGGGTTCGTCCATGTGGACCGCGTTGGCGGGAATAGGTATCCTGATGAGCATCTATCAACACCGCTATCGGTACTAGACCAGACCTTTACAGAGACAAACTACAAGTCAAAGCTGCAGCCTTATGAGACGTGTACAGCCAGATCAGGATCTCTTTTTCGAGTTGGTGTCGGTGAACAGCCCGGCACGTTACGTCGGTGGTGAGTTTGGCGCCGTTGCGGCGTACCAGTCCCGCACCGACACGCCTCGCACCGAAACAACCGATCGCACCGAAGCGCCCGACCTCATGGTCGCAGTCTGTTTTCCCGATCTGTACGAAATCGGCATGTCCAATACAGCAATCAAGATTCTCTACGACATGCTCAATCGGATTGACGGCGTGCGTTGTGAGCGGGTCTTCCTGCCGGCACCGGACTTCGAAGCGGTTCTGCGCCGTACAGGAACCCCGTTGTACACGCTGGAATCAGGAATCGCGTTACATGACTGCGACGTCATCGCATTCTCGATCGGGTATGAGCTTTCCGCCACAAACGTACTCACCGTGCTTGATGTTGGCGGCATTCCGATACACAACGATGAGCGCGCCGATCACCATCCGCTGGTAGTTGCCGGTGGGCCCGGCGTATCGCCAAACCCTCTGCCGCTGGGGCGATTTCTCGACGGGGTCTTTGTTGGAGAAGCTGAAGCGGGCTTCCCGCAGCTTACCGCAGATCTCTGCAGCACAAAACGGTCCGGCGGCGGACGCAGCGCAGCTCTCGCAGTTCTCCACAACCATCCGCACACCTGGTACAGGGGCCGCTCCACACCGGTCACACGGGCTATCTGGAACGAGTTTGGCCAACACGCCGGCTGCATGCACGTGCCGGTTCCAAACATGAAGATCGTGCAGGACCAGGGGGTGGTAGAGATCATGCGCGGCTGTCCGCAGGGGTGCCGATTCTGCAGCGCAGGTGTCTACTATCGGCCCTACCGCATGAAGTCCACAGACGCTATCGTTGCCGAAGTCCAGCATCTTGTTGACGTATGCGGCTACCGTACCGTTTCGTTGTCGTCGCTCAGTTCCGGCGACTATCGCGAGATCGAACAGCTCTTCCGTCTGTTGAACGACCGATTTGCCGACCGCGGCGTCTCCTTTGCACTGCCCTCGCTGCGCATAAACTCGCTCACGCTGCCAGTACTGGAGCAGGTGTCGCGGGTACGCAAGAGCGGACTGACGTTCGCCGTGGAGACCGCATCTGAGACGGGTCAGCACGCGATGAACAAGCTCGTTCCCGCTGAGCGGATCATCGAGGTGCTTCGCGAAGCCAAAGAGCGCGGATGGCGACTGGCCAAGTTCTACTTCATGATCGGGCTGCCCATTCCGGACGGGGACGAGGCGGAGCAGATTATTGCGTTTTTCCAGCAGATTCGCGCCGCGGTCAAGATGAACTACAACCTCGCGCTCGCCACCTTCATACCCAAACCGCACACTCCGTTTCAATGGTCGGCCCAGATGACGGAAGAGCAATCGGTTGAGACCATTCGAAGGATCAAGGCCGGATTGAAACCGTTGGGTGTGAAGGTCGGATACCAGGCTCCATTTCAATCCACGCTGGAAGGCGTCCTGTCGCGCGGCGGAGACGAGGCAGGGGAGTTGATCGAGAGGGCGTTTCGGCGCGGTTGTCGGCTGGACGCCTGGGAAGAGCACCTGCGCCGTGATGTCTGGCGTGAACTGTTCGAGGAAGACGGCCGCCATCTGAAGCTCCTGGCTGCGGGAATGCCCACTGACGCGGCACTTCCCTGGGATGCGGTTCGAACCGGAGTCTCCCCAAAAACGCTGCTGCGTGAGTTCGAGCGTTCGCAACGCGGTCAGCTCACCGAGCAGTGTGCGCCGGAGTGCGCCGAATACTGCGGCGTCTGCAATCGCATGACCCGCGTCCGCGAGGTCTCGCCCGCGCCGCAAGCGGCGTCACAGGCAGCGCCTGCAACGGGAGCGCGAGAGCGACGCGGCGCCGTCACACCGCCCGGCACCGAGTTAACGTACCTGCAGCTCTCGTTCACCAAGACCGGCCCGGCGGCATTTCTGTCGCACCTTGCCCTGATGTCCCTCTTTGAACGCTCTCTGATGCGAGCCGATATTCCCGTTCAGTTCACGTCGGGCTTCAACCCCAAACCACTGCTCGAGTTCGCGCAGCCGCTCTCTCTCGGAATCGAATCCATCCACGAGATCTGCGCGCTCTATGTACACAATACAGTACAGGTTGAGACTTTGTCGCAACGACTCAACGTGGCGCTCCCGGCGGGGATAGAGATCACTGCAGTGACGGCGCAGCCGTACCGGCAAGGAGCGGAGAAACCGCCCTCACTGATGAGCCGCTTCCGGGGTGCCGACTACCGCCTTCGGGGTGACGGGCTCGCAGAATGGAGGGGAGTCCTGGAGGAGCAGCTCGAGGCGAGTGAGCTGGTTCACCGCTGCAGCTGGACGCAAGCCCCGCTTGCCGTGGACTTTCGCCTGCAGGCACGCTCCGGCGCCGGCGTAGTCAAGTTCCTCTCAGGCCTGCTCGGCGGACGCCACCCGTTTGACCGCGGCCTGAGAATCCAACGCCTGCAAACCCTTGCAGCAGAAACGGCCGAAGCCGCGGAACGGGTACCAGAAACCTCCTGATCTTCCAACCAGCCGCCGCGCGGCGCGCACAAGGCGGTGCCCGACTTCAGCCGTCCGCGCTGCCCTCAGCTTCCGCGTCAGCCTTCGCTTCGGCGGCCTTGGCTTCGTTCCAGAGGGCGTCCATGGCATCCAGCTGGCCGGGCCGCATCT
>PWMO01000503.1 GCA_003558175.1 Spirochaetaceae bacterium | reverse complement strand
GGACGCTTTCAGCGCGTCGTGCTCGGCCGGGTCCGATGTTTTGATCTTCGCGAGCCAGCCGGCGCCGAAAGCGTCCTCATTGATCAGTGCCGGGTTGTCGCCGAGGGCCTCGTTTACCTCGATTATTTCACCGGAGACGGGAACGTAGATGTCGCTGGCAGCCTTGACGCTCTCCACCACGGCGAAAGAATCACCCGATTTGACGGTAGCGCCAACTTCGGGAAGCTCCACAAACACAACATCACCCAGGCTGTCCTGAGCGTAGTCGCTGATCCCCACCACAACTGTTTCACCTTCTTTGCGGGCCCACTCGTGGGACTTGAGATAGCGCACACCACTGTCAAACTTCATGTTGCCTCCTGAAGCTTCAGGATACTGCCAGTCGCCGTTTTTTTCAACCGCGAGTTGAGGGGCGGGTCGGGCGGCACGGGAAGTCGGTTAGCGTGGATTGACGGAAGGCGGGGGCGCAGTAATTCAGTATGGTGGACGGAATTGTCGGAAGTCGAGGCACCCCGCCTCGTGCAGTTTCTGCGGGAGTTATCCACAGGCTGTTCACACCGTTCGAACTCAATCAATGGTTCGGTGGAACGAACTGGCGGAGCGGACCCAGCGGAGCGGTCGAACGGAACGGCCAGATGCAAGCGAGAACAGGGGAAAAAGAGAGCAAGTCGGTTGCGATATTTGTGCCCGTGTATCGATAGTAAAGGTGCAAAATCGGTCAGGAACTGATGAAGAAAGGGCAAATTTTTCCTTACTGCCCGTAAATTGGAGGCCTCCGGATGCCGGTTTACGGCCGGCGCGGCGAACGGCAGGGCAGAAAATGAAGCGGATCTGCAGCAATAGAGACAATGGACGTTGGAATTCAGAGGAATACGCGAAAGAATGCACAAGTTGTCCACAGGGACCCCGCCGGGGCGCTGCAATTTTGGCCTGGTAGTTTGGGATGCGCCAGGGCCTGGCAGTCTGGGGCCGGCCCGGCGGTCCGGTTTCGGCCTGGCGGTCCGGTTTCGGCCTGGCGGTGTGGGACCGGCCGGCGTGGGGTGGCGGGCGCCGGCCGGACGGGTCAGCGGTGGGGGTGGCCGGTGCAGGAGACGCGGACCTGCTTGTACAGACCCTCGCCCTCGCTCTTGGTCTCGATGCCCTCAATGTTGGCCAGGGCGGTGTGGATCAGGCGGCGCTCAAACGGGTTCATCGGCTCGAGCAGGCGCGACGTGCCGCTGCGCTTGACCTGGTCACCAACTTTCTCGGCCAGGCGGACGAGACTCTCTTCGCGCCGACTGCGGTAGTTTTCGCTGTCGATGACAATCTTGATCTCGCTGTGATCGAGCCTGCCGGCCACGACGTTGGCCAGCAGCTGCAGGGCGTCGAGGTTCTTGCCCTTGCGGCCAATCAGGATGCTTGAGTGCTCGCTGTCGAGCCGCACCCCGATCTTGTCTTTCTCGCGATACACGATCTGGGCGGTGGCAGCGAATCCCATCTTGGTGGTGAGGTTTTCGATAAAATCTACGATGGCGTGCTCGAAGTCGTTCTCCGGGTCGTACTGACCAGCGTACGCCGAGTCATCGGTGATGTGCACGCGGATGCGTACCTTCTTCTGCATGCCGAGGAAGCCGGACTTCTGCGTGTCGAGCACTTCGACGTCGAACTCGTCACGCTCAAGCCCGAGTTCGGCCACCGCGTTATCGATCGCCTCCTTTTCAGTCTTTCCTTCAAACTCTCTTACCATGTGTTCTCCTTGGTCTCCCGCGGAGCGCCGCTCGCAGCGATGCCGTGCCGCTGAGGCCGAACGTTCGCGCGCCGGCCGCCGCCACGAACGATGGCCGTCAGCCGGGCGGGGCGGGCGCGGAAGCCTATCTCGCTGCTACCGGAGCGTCCTGCTTCTTGAACTTCGTGTTGTAAACCTGCTGCCCGACGGTCAGTACGTTGGTCAGAATCCAGTAGACCAGCAAGCCGGAAGGCATGTTGTAGAGCACGAAGAAGAAGACGACCGGGAGCATATACGTCATCATCTTCATCTGGCCGGCCTGAGCCTGCGGACTCTGCATGAACTTGCTCGAAAGCAGCTGAGTGCCGACAAAAATGATCGGCAGCAGGCGCAGATCGTTCCAGCCGAGGAACGGCAGCGTGAAATCGCCGAAGTTCCAGATTGACTCGGGCGCCGACAGATCGTCGATCCAGCCGGATATGAAACTCGCCCCGCGAAGATCGAAGTGGTTGTTGAACAGGCCGAACATCGCGATGAAGAATGGGAACTGCAGCAGCATTGGCAGACAGCCGCCGAGGGGGTTGATTCCCTCTTTCTTGTAGAGCGCCGCAGTCTCTGCGTTCATCTTCTGCGGGTTGTCTTTGTACTTCTGGCGCAGCTCCTGCAGCTTTGGCGCGAGAGTCTGCATGCGCGCGGTCGATTCAAAGCTCTTATGCGTGAGCGGCCACATCAAAACCTTGACGATGATGGTCAGAATGATGATGGCAATACCGTAGTTGGGAACAACCTGGTAGATGGCGTTGAGCGCAAACTTCAGGATGTTCTCAAGCCAACCGAGCAGGAAGCGCCCTTCGACCGCTTCGTCAAGGTCGAGGTTCTGGGTGCGGAAGGCGTTGTCCGATGCGGAATTGTAGCGCGCAAGGTGAGCGGGCGTCTTGGGGCCGGCGTAGAAGCGCAGTGTATCGGTGTTACGCGAGCTGCGGATGATCGGGCGCGAGACGTAGATGCGTGAGGTATCCTGCAACCCTTCTACCGGCTCGGCGGAGAAGGCTACACGATAGTCGGCAGCGCCGGGAACGGCGATCAGGGTGAAGTACTTGCCGGCAATGGCTGCCCAGTTGACGCGATCGGCCAGGATCTCGATCGAACCCGATGAGACGTTGACGTTGCGCCGCCGGCCGTCGGAATAGGTCAGATAACGGCGGAACTCCTGCCTGCCATCGAGCTCGCTGAACTCAGGCCCGATCTGGGGACCGGTGGCGATAGTATACGCCAGCCCGTTGAAATCGAGCGGGATGAACTCATTCACGCTGTTCTCCAACACGGTCTGCAGCTCGAACATGTACTCGTCAGGGTGGAAAACGTAGCGTCGCACAACGCGAAACGGCGTGTCTTCACGACCGCCGATAGAGAAATCACGATAGAACTCTACCACGTGACGGTTATCGGTCGGACGGTACTGGAACAGATCGGTAATCTCGGGACTGTCGATCCCGCCGAAACGCAGGTTGAACGCGGTCTGTCCCGGCGCTCCAGTCTTCACCATATCCACCGGGTCGCCGCCGTCGCGGTGATCGAGCAACTGAAACGAAGTGACCGAGCCGCCTTCCGGCGTAAAGGTCACGCGGATGAGATCGTTCTGGTAAACGCGCTGCTCGCGCGAGATGCCGTCACGAGGTACGGCACGGATCTCACCTTCCGCAATGCCGGGCTCCGGCGGACGGGCCGGCGCTTCGGGAGCGTCGGGCTGATCGGGAGCAACGGGGTCCGGAGCCGGCGCTTCGGCAACCGGCGCTTCCGGCGGGGGCTCGGGCGGATACAGCATGTTTTGCACCGTGAACCCGATGGTAATTACGATGATCGAGAGGATCACCGCGTAGAATGTTCTCTTATCCATCAATTCTCCTTGTCCGGCCACCAGCGCCGGGCTTGGACGGGTTTTCGCTCAACTCGCTCCGCGCCGAGGCACGGCGAACAACGCTCCGACGCCGAACAACGCGCTCAACGGCGGGGAACGCCCGCTTCAGAATCGGCCGCGTCATCATCAGTGCGTGGGGCGTGTGGAATGGTGGGGGTCACGGTCACGAAAGATATGCACACGCGCATCACTGAGCAGCCGCAGGAACTGCTCCTGCCGCTCTTGAAACGAATAGTCGCCGGGATAGACAACGAACACGAAGTCATATCCGCCGAGTACCGTGTGCTTGATTGTGCGAAAGATCTCTTTGCCAACCCGGCGAAGCCGGTTTCTGCGTACCGCTTTTCCCACACTGCGGGGTGATACCACGAGCACCCTACTCCAGCTCAACCCGTTCTTGCTGCACTTCATTGCCAGTCCACGGCAGCGATAGCTGCTGCCGCGGCGAAAGACGTTCTCAATCTCGTCTCTGTGCCGAAGCCGTTCACGCCTAGTAAGGCTTTTTCTCATCAGCTACGGAAAGCTTCTTCCGGCCCTTGGCGCGACGCCGCTTCAGCACGAGGCGACCTCCGACGGTCTTCATCCGTGCCCGAAAGCCGAACTTTCTGTTGCGCTTGCGTCTGCTGGGCTGATAGGTCCGTTTCATGTTTTCTATCTCCTTACCTGCACCGAGCAACGCGACACAGGTAGCGGGGTTTTGTCGTATCTGATCGTTCGATAGTGAACAGAGGGTGCAGTATAGCGATGGCGCAGCCAACCGTCAAGATACCCGCGACGGCTGTTGGCACGGGAGCTGGCGCGTACGGCGCGAGGCTGCCGTGGGAACGGCTCCGGTTGGTGTGGCCTGGTCGGCATTACCTGTCCTGCCGATCCTTGCGATTTACGGCCTGCCGCAGACGTTGCAGCGAGGCGCGCAGGGCCGGAGAGTCAATCTGCTCGATGGCGCGCTCGGTGGGGTCGGCGTTCCCAGGGTCCGCGTTCCCAGGGTCGGCGTGCCCAGAGTCGGCCTGGGCGGAATCGGCGCTTGCGGGAGCTGCAGCGGGGGCGTCATCCGTGGGCGCCGGTGCCGCAGCCGACGGCTCTGTGGCGGCCTGAGCAGGGTCGGCGTTTGCAGGCTCGGCGCTTGCGGGAGCTGCAGCGGGGGCTGCGGCGGGAGCGGGTGCTGAACCGAGCTGACCGAGTTTCTCGACGAGGCGCAGGTGGAGGGTGCGGATCTCGAGAGAGGGGAAGCGCTGCTGGACCGCCTTGAGAATGCGCGCCTGACGCAGCTGGACCTGCTGCATCCATGCGGGATGATCGACTTCAACGCAAAGCGCGTGGTTGCGGATTTCGGTGAGGTTGGTATGACTGGCGATATCCTGGCCGACGATCTGCTCCCAGCTGCGGTAGAAGGCTACGTAGGTTTCAGCACCGGAGATACTGTTGCGCCGGAAGTAACTGTCGAGGATGTCGCCTGCTCTTTCTGCGTGCTTCATTCTGACGCTCCGGGGTTTATTCTGGCGCTCCTGGGTTGGAGGTGCAGCGGCGGGCGTGATCGCCGTTCGCCCGGCGCGCAGGCCGCACAACCTGCCGGCCGGCCCGGCTTACTCGGCAGGCCTGATCGGCCGGCCTACTCGGCAGTGAGGCGGCCGTCGGCAACCCGGTACACCAGTGTAGCATCTTTGCGGTAGGAGGTGTACTGCTCGTCGGGCAGAAACGTGAAGAGAGCCTGCTCGTAGCGCGGCATGACGGCGAGAAAACGGGCGCGCCGCACGGGATCGAGCTCGAGCATCACGTCGTCGAGCAGCAGCAGCGGGCGGCGGCCGGCGCGCTCGGCGAAGAAATGCGCCTGGGCAACGCGCAGCACCAGCGAGGTGAGGCGGAGCTGTCCGGTGGATGCGGTTTGGGTGTAGTCGGCGCCGTGCATGGCAAAGCGGAAGCGGTCGCGGTGCGGGCCGCTGGTGGTGGTGCCGAGGGAGAGATCGGATTCCGTTCGTTCTTCCAGCAGTGCAACGACCTTGTCTGCTGGTGGGTCGTTCTTCCAGGACGGCCGGTACTCGATGAACAGATCGTCGCTGGAGCCCGAGATCCCGCGGTAGAGCTCGCCAAAGGTGCGCGAAAATCGTTCAACCGCAAGGCGGCGGCGGCGCTGGATCTCGAGGCCGGTTTCGGCCAGTTGCTGATTGTACACCGGCAGCAGGTCAACGCGGTATTCCTTGAGCGCGCTGTTGCGGCTCTTGAGGATGCGCCGATAGCCGCGCAGGGTGTCGATGAACATGGGGTCGTCGAGGCTCAGTGTCTGATCGAAGAAGTAGCGCTGCATCTCCGGCGCGCCGCGAACGAAGTGGATATCGTCGTGACAGAAGACGATGCACGGCATGGACCGGATCAGGTCCTTGCGATCGGTGATCTCGTTGCCGTCAACCACGATCTGCTTCTTGCCGTCGCGCCAGGTGATCTTGCGTTCGCCGACGGTGGCGGGGCGGGGAGCGGAGCCGGTGCCGGCAGCGTGGCCCGGGCCGTCAGCCGAAGAGGACGTGACCGGATCTGCGGCCTGGCCGGGGTCGACTATGCCGCTTGTGGCGTCGCCGGCCGGGTCGTCGCTGATGCGTGCGGCAAGGGCGCACTCGTACTGGTTGTGGCGCGCGAGAATGGCGTCGCTTCGGGTGCGGAAGGAACTGCCGTAGCAGAGCAGGTAGACCGCTTCAAGGAAGTTGCTCTTGCCCTGGCCGTTCTCTCCGACCAGGAAGACTTCCGGAGCGGCGAGATCGATCTCGGCGTTCTCGAGGTTGCGAAAGTTGTAGCAGCGCAGTGAGCGAAACCTCACGTTCTACTCTCGATGCACGGTGCGCGGTGCGAGTTTGGAGCTGCAGCCGGGACCACGCCTGGGGGTCAATCGAGCTGCATCGGCATAACGATATGAAAGTACTCCTTGCGCGGCGACGAATAGACGGTAATGGCCTTGTTTGCCTCGGTGTACTGCAGCGTGACTTTGTCGGTGTCGATAACTCGCAGCGGCTCAAACAGGTAGAGGTAGTTGAGGGCGATGCGGTTCTCGGGGCCGGTGTACTCACACGAGACTTCCTCGGTGGCTGCGCCGATATCGCTCTCTTCGCCGGCGATTGCCATCTGGTTTTCACTCAGGTTGATGTAGATGCGCCGGCTCTTCTCTACCAGCAGCGAAACGCGCTTGAGCGCGTCGAGGAGGTCTTCCTTCGCTACGGTGATTTCATACTGCTGGCTCTCCGGCACAACCCGGCGATAGTTGGGAAACTGCCCTTCGATAAGCGCCGACGAGACTTTGCGGTTTTCAAACTTGACGAAGATGTTTTTGTCGGTCACCGCGAGCTGGAAGCTCCCTTCGCCGGAGGCGAGCTTGCGCACAAGGGTCAGTACTTTGGGTGGGATGATGACGCCGGGGATCTCCGGCACCGGGTTACCCGGAACTTTCTTGACGAACGAGAGCCGGCGCCCGTCGGTGGCGACCATCACCAGTTCGCCCTGGTCCTGTTCCATGTAGACGCCGTTCATGAAGTAGCGCGTTTCGTCGTCTGAGACGGCAAAGATGGTCTGCCCGACCATATCGATAAAATCGCGCTGCGAAACTTCGAAGTATTGATCGTCCGGTGCGACGTGGACCTCGGGGAACTTCTCGGCATCGATGCTCTTGAGCCGAAAATCGACTTTGCGCGTGCGCGGACGAATGACAAACAGGCCGTTGTCTTTGAGTTCAAACTCGACATCGCCTTCAGGAACGGTCCGCAGGATCCCGAGCAGTTTGTCGCAGAAGATGGTGGTACGGCCGGGCGTGCTGACTTCTACCGGAATGCGGGTTTCGAAGCCCACTTTGAGATCGGTTGCCTTGAGGACGACGGTGTTGTCGCGTGCATCGAGAAAGACGTTCGAGAGGATCGACAGCGTGTTTCTGGATGAGATGATCTCGGATGCAACCGAGATTTCTTTGAGCAGGGCGTCTCTATCGCATGCAAACTTCATTCGTCCGACTCCTTATGCCTTTCAACATTTCTTCTCTAGGATAGAAATTCTAGTAACGGTAGTAGTAGGGGCTGTGAGCATGTGGAAAACCGACTCAGGTTCTGGTTTCATATACGCTTACCGTCTGAATATCCTGGCCGAACCAGGCGTTTGGTTATCCACATGTTCGACTCCGGCCAAAGTATAGTCCATTTTTCCACCGGTTATCACGATGTTTTGCGCGCCGATTCTGTCTGCTGCCGGTTCCGTCTGCCGGTCGCGGGGTGGATTGTATCACGACTTTGTACTCTGCTCCTTGATCTGGCGAATCAGAAACTGAATGGTGGGCTCGAGGGTTGGATCGGTGCGCATGCGGTTCTCGATGCGCTGGCAGGCGTGCATGACGGTGGTGTGGTCACGGCCGCCAAACTCGAGGCCGACTTCAGTGGTGGAGTACTCCGTCATTTCGCGCGAGATGTACATGGCGATCTGGCGCGGGAAGGCGATGACTTTGGTTCGCTTCTTTCCCTTCATGTCCTGGCTGGACAGGTTGAAGTAATCAGCGACGGTGCGCTGGATGATGTCCATGGTGACGTTGTTCTGCTTGGGACTGGCGAAGAAGTCCTTGAGCTGGTGCTTGGCGACTTCGAGGGTGATGTCCTTGTCAACGAGGTCGGCGTAGGCGATCAGCTTGGTGAGCGCGGCTTCGAGGTCACGGACGTTGGTGGTGACGTTGTTGCAGACCAGTTCGATGACTTCCCGTGGGATGTCGAGGTTGGAGCGTTCGATCTTCTTGTTGAGAATGGCGTAGCGGGTCTCGTACGACGGCGGCTGCAGGTCGACGTTCAGGCCGCGCTCGAATCGGCTGCGCAGCCGGTCGGTGAGATCGCGGATTTCACTGACGGGGCGGTCGCAGGTGAAGACCATCTGCTTGTTGGAGTCGTACAGGGCGTTGAACGTGTGGAAGAGCTCTTCCTGGGTTTCCGGCTTCTTCTGGAGAAAATGGATGTCGTCTATCAGCAGCACGTCGGCGTAGCGATACTTGCTCTTGAACGCCTGAGTCTTTTTTTCGCGGATGGACTGGATGAAGTCGTTGGTGAAACTCTCCATGGTGACGTAGACAATCTTGAGGTTGTCATACTCCTGGTACACCTGGTTGCCGATGGACTGGATCAGGTGCGTCTTGCCGAGGCCGACGCCGCCGTAGATGAGGCACGGGTTGTAGCCGGTGCCCGGGTTGCGGGCGATGGCCATGGCGGCGTTGGCGGCGAAGGAGTTGTTGTTGCCGATGACGAAGTTGTCGAAGGTGTATTCTTCGCGCAGCGTGGAGTGCGGTGGGCGGCGGCGGCGCGGAACGGACGTGGAGCCGGCCTGGCCCGGTGAGTTGCCGCTCTGTGCCGCTGTGCCGCGGGCCCCGTGCGTGCCGTCGGGCGAACCGTTGGCGTCTGTTGCGAGGGCGGTCTGGCCGGGCGCCCCGTTGTGGTCGGAAACCGAGTGACCGGATCCCGCGGTTGCGGCTGATGCGCCGGCTGCTTCGGCCGACGAGGCAGCAGTGTGCCGGCCGCCGGCGTTCCCGTCGCCGGCGGCAGTGCCGCCATGCTGTATGATGCGGTGTACTTCGAACTCCAGCGTGAGTTCCGTGCCGGACAGTTCCTGCAGCTTGCGCTCGATCAGGTTCAGGTAGCGCTGTTTTACCTGATCGCGGTAGAAGGACGACGGTACGGAAACAAAGATGCAAGCCTCAGCCGCATGGGCGTACTCCATGCGGTTGAACCACATGGCGAACTCCTGCTCGGAGATTTCTTCTTCTATCTGTTTCATAGCCTCGTTCCAGAAGAGGCTGTAATCCCACGAGTCTTCGTTCATTCCCTCACCTCAAAACTGACCAACGATTCTACCATAGAAGCGATATCTGACCAATGCGTTGTTGGCGAATTGTGGCGATTGTGAAGCGCTGCGGAAGCGCTGCAGTTGGAATCGTGACCGGGGGCGTGGCGGTCGGGTCCAGGTGGCGCCGCAGAAGCGCGGACGCGCCGGGCGACGCGCCGGGCGGCTTTACTTCCGATCGCGATCTGGATATACTGAGCTATCGCTCGAAGCACGCCCGCGAGACATCATCGCACGTCGACGGGACAACAGGTAGAAGCATGCCGGATAGTTACTCTGCACAAAGTATCCAAATACTCAAAGGGCTCGAGGCCGTGCGCAAACGGCCCGGGATGTATATCGGATCCACCGGAACCGAGGGACTGCATCATCTGGTCTACGAGGTCGTCGACAACAGCATTGACGAAGCTCTGGCGGGATTCTGCAGCGAGATCACGGTTACGCTCGAGCACGGCAACGTGGTGCGAGTGGAAGACAACGGCCGGGGAATACCGGTAGACGTCCACACCGAAGAAAACGTCAGCGCGCTTGAGCTGGTAATGACCCGCCTGCACGCGGGCGGTAAGTTCGACAAGAAGAACTACAAGGTCTCCGGCGGTCTGCACGGGGTGGGGGTCTCGGTGGTCAATGCGCTCGCGGAATGGAGCGAGGTTCGGGTCCATCGTGACGGCGAGATCCATTTTCAGCGCTACCAGCGCGGAGTGGCCGACGCGCCGGTGTCGGTCATCGGCACAACCGAGAAACACGGGACAACATTTTCCTTCAAGCCCGATTCGACGATCTTCGAGACTACCGACTTCAGCTTCGACGTGCTCTCGAAGCGGCTGCGCGAGCTGGCGTTTCTCAACCGCGGGATTCTGATCCATATTGAAGACACGCGGCTGCCGACCCGCAAGAGCCACGACTTCAAGTTCGAAGGCGGCGTCAAGGAGTTCGTTCAATACCTCAACAAGAACAAGACGGTCATTCATCGCGAGCCGATCTATTTTGAGGCTGAACGTGACCGGGTGCAGGTTGAGATCGCCCTTGAGTACAACGACGGCTACAACGAGAACATCTACACCTTCGTCAACAACATCAATACGGCCGAAGGCGGTACGCACCTGATCGGCTTCAAATCGGCGCTGACGCGCACCTTCAACGACTACCTGAAGAAGTCGAAGCTGGCAAAGAAGCTGGACGAGTCGCTGACCGGTGACGACGTTCGCGAGGGGTTGACGGCGGTGGTGTCGGTGAAGGTGCCGGAGCCGCAGTTTGAGGGGCAGACGAAGGGGAAGCTCGGCAACTCCGAAGTGAAGGGGATCGTTGAGTCGGTGGTGGCCGAGCAGCTGTTGATCTATTTCGATGCCAACCCCTCGGTGATCGACGCTATCCTGGACAAGACGGTTGTGGCCGCCAAGGCACGGGCGGCGGCACGGCGCGCGCGCGAGCTGACGCGACGGAAGAGTTTCCTCGAGAGCTCGGGGCTTCCCGGCAAGCTGGCCGACTGCAGCGAGAAGGATCCGCGCAAGGCTGAGGTCTACATCGTGGAGGGAGACTCGGCGGGCGGCTCGGCAAAGCAGGGGCGCGACCGCCAGTTTCAGGCGATTCTTCCGCTGTGGGGCAAGATGCTCAACGTAGAGAAGACCCGCATCGACAAAGTGCTGGCGAACGACAAGCTGCAGCCGATCATCTCCACCCTCGGCGCCGGTGCCGGCACCAACTTCAATATCGAGAAGCTGCGCTATCACAAGGTCATCATCATGGCCGACGCCGACGTGGACGGTTCGCACATCCGCACGCTGCTGCTGACCTTCTTCTTTCGCTACATGCACGAGCTGGTTGAACGCGGGCACGTCTACCTGGCCATGCCGCCGCTCTACAAGATCGCGCGGGGCAAACAGGAGATCTACGCCTACGACGAAGCCGATCGCAACCGGATTCTGGCGAGCATGGACGGCGACGCGGAGAAAGCCAATATTCAGCGCTACAAGGGTCTTGGTGAGATGAATCCCGAGCAGCTGTGGGAAACCACCATGAACCCCGAGACGCGCAACATTGTCCAGATCAAGCTGGAAGACGCCGTAGAGGCGGAGACGATATTCAGCACGCTGATGGGAGAGAACGTGGCACCGCGGCGCGAGTTCATCGAAGAGAACGCGCTGGCGGTATCGAATCTCGACGTGTGATCCGGCGTGATGCGGCGTGTGGTCCGGTGTGATGCGGCGTGTGGTCGGGTGTGATCCGGCGTGTGGTACCCCGGCGGCTTGAAGAGCCGGTGAGAAACGGAGAGAAAAGTGGCTGATCAGGAACAGCGTGGACGAGTAATCCCGATAGCAATTGAAGACGAAGTCAAGACCTCATACCTGAACTACGCGATGTCGGTCATCGTGAGCCGCGCGTTGCCTGACGTGCGCGACGGGCTGAAGCCGGTGCATCGTCGCATCCTCTACGCGATGAGCGACATGGGCCTGCGCTCCGACCGGCCGTTCAAGAAGGCGGGCCGCATCGTTGGCGACGTCCTGGGTAAGTACCATCCGCACGGTGACCAGAGCATCTACGACGCGCTGGTGCGCCTGGCGCAGGACTTCAGCATGCGCTATCGCATGGTGGACGGCCAGGGCAACTTCGGATCGGTGGACGGAGATCCTCCGGCCGCGATGCGGTACACCGAGGCTCGCATGACGGCCGAGTCCGAAGAGATGCTGCGCGACATCAAGAAAGAGACGGTCGACTTCGTTCCCAACTACGACGATTCAATGGAAGAGCCGTCGGTACTGCCGGCTGCCTTCCCGTTTCTGCTCACCAACGGAGCAACCGGAATTGCGGTTGGCATGGCAACGACCATGGCGCCGCACAACCTGCGTGAGGTGGCCGACGCGATTGCCGCAGTCATCGACAAACCTGAGATTCAGCTCGACGAGCTGATGCGGCACATCAAGGGGCCCGACTTTCCCACCGGCGGGATCATCTACGGTCACCGCGGTATCCGCGAGGCGTTCGAGACCGGCCGCGGCCGAATAGTGGTGCGCGCGCGCTTCTCGATAGAGTCGACCAAGGCGGGCAAGGACGTGATCCTGATCCACGAGATCCCGTACCTGGTGAACAAGGCCACCCTGATTACCCGCATCGCCGATCTGGTGCGCGACCGCAAGATCGACGGCATCACGGATCTGCGCGACGAGTCGGACCGCAACGGCATGCGGATCGTGATTGAGCTCAAGCGAGGCGCCAGCCCCAAGATCATCTTGAACCAGCTGTTCACGCACACGCAGCTGCAGATCAACTTCAACGTGAACGCGCTGGCGCTTGTGGACGGCAGGCCAAAGCTGCTGTCGCTGAAAGAGACCATTGAGCATTTCATCGCCCACCGGCGCGAAGTGATCATCCGGCGGGCGAAGTACGATCTGCGCAAAGCTGAGGAACGCGAGCATATCCTCGAAGGTCTCAAGATCGCGCTGGACAACATCGATGAGGTGATCAAGACCATCAAAGAGTCCGCCGATGTCGAGACCGCCCGCACCGCGCTGATGGCGAAGTTCGCTCTGAGTCAGATTCAGGCTCAGGCCATTCTGGACATGCGGCTGCAGAAGCTCACCAGCCTCGAGACGCAGAAGATCATCGACGAGCTGGCCGAGGTTCGGGCACTGATTGCCGAGCTGAAGGCGCTGTTGGCCAGTGAAGAGAAGATACTGGGCGTGGTCAGAAGCGAGACGCTGGCGATCGCCGGCAAGTTTGGCGACGAGCGGCGCACCGAGATCGTGGCAGACGAGATCGAAGCCATCGATATTGAAGACCTGATCCAGAAAGAGGATATGGTTGTGCTGATCTCGCACCGCGGCTACATGAAGCGCGTGCCGCTCAGCGCCTATCGGCTGCAGGGGCGGGGCGGCAAGGGCTCCTCGTCCAGCAACCTGATGGAAGACGACTTCATCCAGCATCTGTTTATCGGCTCAACGCACGACTACATCCTGTTTGCTACCAGCGAGGGCAAGGCGTACTGGCTCAAGGTTCACGAGATTCCGGAGGCCTCGCGGGCGGCCCGCGGCTTCCATGTGCGAGGGATTCTCTCTATCTCAGCCAACGAAGAGATAACCGCCGTAGTACGGTTCAACGAATTTTCCGCTGAGAAGTACCTCTTCATGGGAACTGCGCGCGGCGTGGTGAAGAAAACCCGCCTTTCCGACTTCAGCAACGCCAAGACGCGTGGCATAACCGCCATCAAGCTGGACGAAAACGACCGCCTGATCAAGGCGCTGTTGACCGACGGAAACGGCGATGTGATGCTGGTGACCCGTCGCGGAAGCGGCCTGCGCATTGACGAAGTCAACGTGCGCGTGATGGGCCGGGCGACCCGCGGCGTGCAGGGGATTCGACTGAGCGACGCGGACGAGTTGGCCGGCGTGGTGGCGGTCACCCCGGATGAACAGCTGCTGCTTGTTACCGAGTACGGCTTTGGCAAGCGGACCCACTTCGACGAGTTCAACCCTCACGGCCGGGGAACAAAAGGCCAGATTGCCTATTCAATCAATGAAAGGACCGGCGAGCTGGTGGGGATCGTGCCAATTCACGAGACCGACGAAGTGGTGGTGATCACGTCACAGGGAAGCACGGTGAAGCTGCGAGTGGGGCAGATTTCGGTGCAGTCGCGCGGCGCCATGGGGGTGCGGGTGGTCAATATTGAACGTCCGGACTACGTTGTGGGGATCGGCCGCGCCGAGAATGACGAGAACGGCAATGGCGAGATCTCAGGCGGCGGAGCGGCAGACGGAGATTCTCCCGGAAACGGTGACTCTTCCAGCGCCGGTTGATCGTAGTCGCACGGTGATCCCGGGGAAGGCAGCCTTCTGCTTCCCGGACCTTGCGACGTGTTTCACGTGAAACACAGACTTTGCGCTCCGATCTGGGTCCGTGCGATCGGGGTCCGCGTTCCGCCCCGGATCCGCGCGACTTCGCGCGATCTGGATCCGCGCGATCTGGATCCGGAAGTGTTTCACGTGAAACACTCGATCTGCCGCTGATGCCGCGTGCGATTGTTGCTACACGCGCTCCTCGGCGCTCGGCGGCGTACAGAACAGCATGACAAGCGGCGCGAAAGGCGAATTGAGAATCCTCCGGATAGCCCCGGGCTCCACAACGCAAGGTTCGGAGACTGTTCGCGTTTCCGCCGAGACGACGGCTCGTAACTCCCGCTTCATCGCTCTGCTCATGCCGATCTCATCGTTGCAGGACATTCGATCGCATATAGATGAGATCCGGCAGGAGCACCCCGCGGCGGCCCACGTTGTGCACGCTGCGGTCGTCGGACGAAGCAGCAACAGCCTCCAGTTTGCCGCCGGGGACGATGGCGAACCGAAAGGGACCTCCGGGCGCCCGTCTCTGGAGGTCCTGAAGGGCAGCGGGCTTACCAATGTGTTGCTTGCGATCGTGCGCTATTTTGGCGGCACCAAACTGGGAACGGGAGGTCTCGTTCGCGCGTATTCGGACGCCGCTCGCGCGGTGCTGGCGATCGCACCAACCGAACCGCTGATAGAGAAACGCACGTTGTGGCTGGAGGTCGGTTACGAGGTGTATGACGCTGCGCGCAAGGTCATCGACGACGCAGGCGCTTCAGTGACGGGTGAGCAGTTCGGGACCGACGTCCGGATTGAATTGACTTGTGCGGCTGATCGCCTGGGTGGGCTGGTTGAAGAATTCCGAGAGGTCAGCAGAGGCGCGGTCAAGATTGAGGTCGATGACGAGTGCGACGAACGACTCTGATCACGACTTGATGTCGCGCCTGAACAGCCGGCCACGCCGGCACAGTCCGCCGGCGACACGGTAACTGCGCGCCGGCGACACGGTAACTGCGCGCCGGCCACGAGGCGTGAGTTGATTGTTTCTGTCGGATCGTCTGGGTTCTTTACGCCGGCAGGACGTCGGCGAACGGGCTGCCGGAGACCGCGGCAGCGATCGCGTTCCAGAGCTCGGCCTTGCGTTGCTCCGGGAGGAATGTCGCAAACACGCCGTTCTTCATTATCTGCAGCAGTTCCGGGACCGAGAAAATCCCCGCTTCGTACAACCGCATGTACTCATCGTCGAGGTCGACGCCGAAAAGTGTCGGGTCATCGGTGTTGACCGTCACATACATGCCGTGGTCGTAGAACGCGCGAATCGGGTGTTCTTCCAGCGTCCGCGCATACTTTCGCGTGAACAGATTGCTGGTCGGGCAGATCTCGAGTGGAACTGCTCTTCGCGCCAGCTCGGTCATCAGTTTCTGGTCCTCGATAGCGCTGATGCCGTGGCCGATCCGCTGCGCGCCCAGGATCTCGATTGTGTCCCAGATTGACTCAGGCCCGACGTCCTCGCCGGCATGCGCGACGACTTTGAGGCCGGCTGCCATTGCTTTTTCGAAGACCGGCTGGTAATCCCGGGCCGGTCCGGCCTGCTCGGCGCCGCCAAGGCCCAGCCCGATGATGTTGCTGCTGCCGTTGGCGAGCGTGAGGTCGAGGTTGCGCATTGCGTTCTCGACCCCGAAACCTCGCGACACATCGACGATGTAGCGGACTTCGAGACCGTCGGCGCGAAGCTCTTCGGCTCCCTGGTCGAGCCGCTCGACCATTCGGTCAAAATCAAGGCCGTTCTTGATCAGCTTCGTCGGGGCGAAGAAGATCTCCGCGTAGCGGATGTTATTCCGCGTAAGGTAGGTGCGTGCGTCTTCTACCAGGTATGTCAGGTCGTCTTCGGTGAGAAAGCAGGCCTGGATGATGTTGATGAACAGATCAATAAACTCGTTCAGGCTGGTGACGTGAAAACGCTGTCTGAGCTCATCCTTGGATTTGATTCCGAGATCGAGCTTGTGCTTGCCAATCAGAGACCAGATAGAGTCAACGCTGACGAGACCCTCGATGTGGAGGTGAATCTCCGTTTTGGGGAGGGAAGCGATGAGCGAACGCACCCCGGCTGTATCTCTCGTCGCTGCCGCGCGAGATGCCCGTTTTTTCATTCAGAAGACCCTGTTACTTACGATGATACGGCTCAACCTGACAGGCTCCACTCTTAATCTAACAGATTTCGTAGAATTTGCAAGAATATCCACCTCACAAGCTAGTTTCGTCGTGTTTCCGGATTATCTGAAGTGCTTTCTTCAGCGCGGGTTGCGTGATAGAATCCGCTGCCATGCACGCTGAACCCGTGACCCACACCCGGACCCACACCCGCCTGGGGCATTCTCGAACGTACATGCTGCTGGTGATCGCAATGCTCTTCTATGGCATGTCGTTCATCTCAACCAAGATCGTGCTCGAAGTTCTCGGTCCGGTGGCAATCCTGCTGATTCGGATCACGATCTCGGCGATTATTCTCAGCCTCATCGATCGCCGACGCGGCGACGAAGCGAAGGTTTCGCGCGGCGATCTCAAGTGGTTTGCGTTGGTCGCGCTGTTTCAGCCGGTACTGTACTTTCTGGCGGAGAACTTCGGCCTGCAGCGGGTATCGGCTTCGGCTGCGTCAATTGTTATCGGAACCATTCCGGTTGTGACTCCGGTTATCGCCGCGCCAATCCTGCGTGAACGGTTGTCGCCGCTGAATATCGCCGGGCTGTTCATTTCGCTGGCGGGGGTGACGCTGATCGTTCTGGAGGGGAGGGCGCGACCGGACGTCGAGCCGACCGGGATCGCGCTGCTGTTCGTGGCGGTGGTCGCAGCTGCGGCGTACGCGGTGGCGGTGCGTGCAGTGCCGCGCCGTTACAGTGCGCTGACGATCGTGCGAATGCAGAACGTACTGGGGGTCCTGATGGTTCTGCCGGTCTTTCTTCTGTTGGAGGCACCGCCGCTGTTTGCAGCGCCGGCCGCCGCAACCCTCACCGCGGTGCCGTGGTTTTCCGGGTTTGGCGCACTGGTTGTCACAACGATCGCCGAAAACCGCTCCGCGGTAGGGCATCTGCTGTTCCTGGCTGTCTTCCCCTCCACGCTATCGTTTCTCTTTCTGAGCAGCGGGATCCGCGCGGTGGGGGCCGCCCGCGCCAACGCGTTCGCGAACCTCGTGCCGATGTTCACGGCACTCTTCTCGTTTCTTCTGCTCGATGAGCGCGTCACGCTGATGACGCTCAGCGGCATGGCCGTTGTCATCGCCGGAGTGAGCCTGGCGCAGGTTCGCGGTGCGCGGGTCGCCAGTGCGTAGTTGTGCAGGGATCTCGGTAATCTTCGCCGGATTGCCCAGGATTGGTCCAGGATTGGCCATCGTAATCATGACATGCAACGCGTTTTGCTTTATACTGGCGCGCATCAATCATGGGAACATCGGTAGTTTTTGCGAACCAGAAAGGCGGCGTCGGCAAGACCACAACCGCGGTGAATCTCGGGGCGTACGTCGCGGCCGCCGGCAGACGGGTTCTCCTGATAGACTTCGATCCTCAGGGCAACCTCTCAAGCAGCGTCGGCGCCGCAACCGACGGCACCGGCATCTATGAAGTGATCAGCGGTTCGGTCCCTGCTCGTGACGCCGTTCTGTCTACGTCGGTCGAGAATCTCAAGATCATTCCGTCGAGCATAAATCTCAGCGGGGCAAACGTCGAGCTGGTGCAGGAAGCGGACCGCGAGCAGTACCTCAAGCGCGCACTGGCCGATGTGCGGGACGACTTTGACTATATCTACATCGACTGTCCGCCGTCGCTCGGCATCCTCACCCTCAACGGTCTGGTGGCGGCCGACCGTGTGCTGATCCCGCTGCAGTGCGAATACTTCGCCATGGAGGGGCTCACCCAGCTGCTCGAGAGCATCCGCAAGGTCCAGTCGGGACTCAATCCCCAGCTCGGTATTCTGGGGATCCTGTTCACGATGTACGATTCGCGCACCCGCCTGGCACAGGACGTGGTGCAGGAAGTGATCGGCTATTTCGGCAAGCGAGTCTTTCGCACAATTGTACCGCGCAACGTTCGGCTATCTGAGGCGCCGTCCCACGGCGTGCCGGTGAGCCAGTACGACCCAGAATGCGTTGGGGCGCAGAGCTATCGCAAGCTTTCTGAAGAGGTATTGAGCCGTGTCTAAACGTCGTCTTGGCCGCGGGATTGATGCGCTGTTGCAGGGGCGTGACCTCGAGCAGATGCAGTCGCTATCGTCGGTGGTTTCGGTTCCGATAGACGACCTCGTCGCCAGCCCAAACCAGCCGCGCAAGACGTTTTCCGCCGCAGCGCTGGATGAGCTCGCCGCTTCCATTCGCCAGAAGGGCGTCATTCAGCCCATCCTCGCCGAGCAGCGTGACGACGGCAAGTATGAGATCATCGCCGGTGAGCGCCGGTTTCGGGCCGCGCGCACGGCAGGACTCGAGGTTGTCCCGGTGTTGCTGCGCAGCTTCACCGATGAAGAAAAGCTCGAGATTGCGCTCATCGAAAATATCCAACGTCAGGATCTCAATCCGATGGAGGAGGCCAACGCCTACAAGGCATTGCTGGAGAGCACCGGGCTGAACCAGGTCGAACTCGCCGCGCGGCTCGGCGTGAACCGGGGCACAATGGCCAACGCGGTCCGGCTGCTGAAGCTGCCGCGGTACGTCCAGGAGCTGGTGGAGAAGGGCGTGGTCAGCGCCGGCCACGCGCGCGCCCTGCTGCAAGTGAAGAGTGACGAAACGTGCCGGTTGCTCTGTCAGCGCATCGAGGAAGAAGGGCTCAGTGTCCGGTTAACGGAGCAGATCGCCTCCGGTGCGCTGCCGCTCAACTATGGCGACGGGAGCGGGGACGGATCCGGTGAAGGAAGCGGCGACGGAAGTGACCTGGCTACCGCCGACGGGCCGCAAGGGACCACCGGCGTGGACGACACGCAGGACGCCGATGCCGCTGATCGTGAAGGCGGTCACGCTG
>PWMO01000225.1 GCA_003558175.1 Spirochaetaceae bacterium | reverse complement strand
GTCCGCCGGCCAAGCCGGGTGGACGGGCATTGAGGGCGCGCGACTCCGAGTCAGTAAAGAGCCGGGCCGCGCGGCACCAAACCAGGAACGAGAGAGTTATCCGGCGGCTTTCTCCGCTTCGCGCTTGCGCGCGATATTCATCTGCGCAATTGCGAGCTTGGCGATCGGAATACCGTACGGCGAACAGGACACGTAGGTGAGCCCGGTATCTTTGGCAAACGGAATGTTCTCCGGTTCAGCGCCGTGTTCTCCGCACAGCCCCATGTGGATATCCGGACGGGTCAATCTGCCTCGCTCAGCGGCAATGGCGATCATTTCTTTCACCTGCTCACCGAGCACCTTGAACGGATTCTCCTCCAGAAGGTCAAACTCGTTGTAGTCCGAGAAAAAGTTGTTGAAGTCGTCCCGCGACAGACCGTTTGTCGTCTGAGTCAGATCGTTGGTGCCAAAGCTGAAGAAGTCGGCGTAGCGGGCGATGCGATCAGCCTGCAGCGCTGCGGCCGGAAGCTCAATCATCGTTCCGACCTTGTACTCCAGCTTCTTCGTAGCCTTGACCTTGCTGCGCACCTGGGCCTCGATATCGCGGATCCCGACAATGGCCTTGCCTTCAATCCGTTTGCCGTTGCGAATGGTCTTTAACTCGTTGGCGGTCATCACGATCGGAATCATGATCTCCGGTATCACCGTGATGCCTTCTTTCTGCAACTTGTACGCCGCTGCAAAGATGGCACGCACCTGCATGTTGTAAATTTCCGGATAAGAGATTGCCACCCGAATGCCGCGGTGGCCCAGCATCGGGTTGAACTCCTTCAGAAGGTCACAGCGGTTGCGGATTTCAGCGTCTGGAACCTTGGGGTAACTCTTGCGGAAATACGCGATGAACTCGCGCATGCTGTCCTGCGTATGAGGCAGAAACTCGTGCAGTGGAGCGTCGAGCAGGCGGATGGTCACCGGCAGGCCCTGCATGATCTTGAACAGACTGTAGAAGTCCGAAACCTGCATCTTCTCGAGCTTGGCCAGCGCCTTTTCGCGGTCTTCCAGTGTTCCGGCAATGATCATCGACCGGAACGTGTTGATTCGATCCTCGTGGAAGAACATGTGTTCCGTGCGACACAATCCGATCCCGCCGGCCTTGAACGAAAGCGCCAGCTCGGCGTCTTTTGGCTGGTCTGCGTTGGCGTGGACGTCAAACCCGTCGATGAAATCCTGCATAAGCTCGAGCAGTTCCAGCAGCCCACTACCTTCAGGCGTGGGTTTTGTGAGCGACGCCTTTCCAAAGTAGATCACCGGAGGATCGTAGTAGGGTACGTTCAGCGTGATGTAATCGCCCTCTTTGACCTCTTTCTGCCCGATCTTCATCGAGTTTTTCTTCCAGCTGATCTTGGGATACACCAGCGCTACCTTTCCAAGACTGCGCGCCACAACCGGGGCGTGCGAGGCGTACCCCCCTTCCGACGAAAGCACCCCCTTTGCAACCTCGATCGCTTTTACGTCTTCAGCAAACGTGGACGGCATCGCCAGAATGAAGTTAGCTTCCTCGTTCTCCTGTATCGCCCGCTTGTGCGCTTTCAGCAGTTCTTCAGTCGTGAAGTAGACCCGCCCAATGGCCGCCCCCACAGCGCCGGCAATACCACCGCCGGCACTGGAGAATTTCTGTACCGAGGTAAGGTCGAGCGCCGGATGAAGAATCTCGGACAACCGTCCCGGCTTGATCGCATTGACCACGTATTCCTTGTCTACAACACCGGCTTTGTTGAGATCGAGCAAGGTCTTGATTTCGGCCTGGGTAGACTTGTTGGGAACCGAGTCCTGGTCGATGACCAACAGCTTGCCGTTCTCAACCGTGAAGCGCACGCGTCGGATCTCGCGAAAGTGTTTCTCCAGCTCCTTACCGATACGTTCGAGCTCCCTTCGCAACGCGGGCTTGGTCTTCTCTATCGGGATTCCGGCCTTTTCGCGCGCATCAAAGGCGCTCTCGAAGTATTCACCGGTAATCTTGTTTTCTCCGCTGATGATGTCGTGGGTGAAAAAGTTGCCGAAGCCCGAGTTCTTGCCGTAATTGCCAAACACCATTACCTGAACGAGCAAACACGAGTCACTACTCGACGGGTTTTTCTTGAACAGGGTGTTGAAAAGCCGTATCACGTGCAGCAGCTGCTCGTGCGTATTGGTGAAGATCTCTTCTGGAAACAGCTTGCGGCATTCTTCGAGAGCCTTAAGCACCGAGTTCTTGTTTCTGGTGGCCTTCAGCTTGTTGCGGCACGCCTCGAGTGCGGTGGCGCGCTTCTGGTTGATATCAGTCAGAAGCTCAAGCTCTACCATCTTCTGGATGAGATTTGCGTATTCGTGGTAGGCAAACCCTTCACCCACGTACTTCGCAAAGCCGTCCACCGTGTGATCGCCGAGTCCGATGTTGTGGATGGTAGACAGCGTGTTAACCATGTTCAGCATGGGGCTTTCTACCACCTTCACGAGCAACGGGTTGCTCTTGTCGTTGAACCCTTTGCCGAAGATCTGCTCCATCTTGGCAATCGGGTCCTTGTACAGCTCGAAGGCCAGTGCCGCGTCCTCGGTAACGTCGTCCAGCAGCTCGTTCGAGATGATGAAGCCGGGCGATATCGGAGCTCCCAGCGAGGCCAGCTCCATTACTCGCACACCACGGCTGCCTATCGTCTGCAGCGCCTCTTCATCTCTCAGGTATTCTTTACTATTGAAGGAGTAAATCTTCTTCATCGGGTCCTCTCTTCTTCACGTTCCATACTGTCGGATCGAGGCCGCCACTATCGGATCGAGGCCGCTGCCGGCGCATTGCACGGAACCTCTTCAGAAGAGATCCAGCACCCGATCCACGGCGCCACGCAGAAACACCTCAAATCGCGGGCTGGCACCTTCGAACAGATAGCGCTGCAATTTCGAGACGTCCTTGATGTTCTCACCGGCAACACTGAACATAATGGGTGTGCCGTGCTTCACTTTGCCCCATTTGAACAGCGCGTTGATGTCGTTGATCCGCTCGTTCTCGTACCATATCAGCACGTCAAGCCCTTCGTACTTGGACCGATAGCTCTGAATGATACGCTTCCACGTCTCGACGTTTCCGTTATGAAACAGCTCGTTGGTCACCAGGACCGAATAACGCGGTGTGATGCGGCGGGCGGCAGTTGGCCTGGGAGGTGCGGCTGGTGCGGCTGGTGCGGCTTCTCCCGCTGCGCTGGGTGCCGACTCGGCCACGCCGGCTGCAGTTGCGCCGGCGGCTGCTTCACTGTAGCGTGGCAGTGTTCGGGCACGAGCGCCGCCGGCGTAGTGTGCCTTGGCTTTAACCTTGCGCCCGTACAGAACCTTGATGAAATCGTCAATTGCCGTCTCCAGGGATTTCTTGTCAAGCTTGCCGTTCACTGAACCGGCGTACACCACCACCAGCTCATCACGCACCAGCGGCAGAGCCTCTTCCCACTGATCCGCGTCCTTGGGATTGACGACCAGCAAACCGGCCTGCGGATGATGGTACACCGCCACCAGCTGAATGTTGCCCCAATCGGCCAGCTGTTCGACAATTTTCTCCGACGTTTCAACGGTGGTGGCCATGTTGTGAGACTTGTAGGCGTAGCGAAATTTATCAACGAGCAGCGCGTTGATGATGGAGCGCACCTGATACCGCTGCAGCGACCCGTCGGTCAGAGCAGCGTTGATTACGTCGGCAAAATTGTAGCCTTCGTCGAGATCTTCGACGAAGGCATTCACAGTTTTGAAGTGCCGCAAAGCAGTGTTAAACCCTGCTTTGCGGGAAAGAATATTCAGCGTATTTTCCATTGTTTACAGCTCTTGCAGGTTACTCGATCCTCCGCGCTTCTTGGTCGGAGTCACATTGGCCTTGCCCTTTACGTTGGCGTCGGCCGACTGTTGTCCCTCACCTTCGCCTTTCATCAGGGATTCGGAGTAACTCACCCCCATCTTCGCGGGACTGTTTTCCGCTGCCGAGAAGCTCTGATCGATATCCGACCGCATGGTGGAGCGTCGGCGCTTGAACGACGCAAACGCGGCATCCTGGAAGCCCTTCGAAATGCCGTGCAGGAATTCGTTCAGCACGTTCGCCATACCATTGAGAGTAAACTTCTTGCGCTTGATGCTGGTGATATCGACATCCATGATCAGTCCGCTCTGGATGTGATACGGGTTGATCAGGTAGTCGAACTTCTCAAACTCGCGGCTGAGAAAATCGGTGCGCTCGTCGAGCAGGACTCTCACCCTGGGATTCTGAAAACCGAATACCTTGGCGATCTTCTCTCGAGTACGGATGATCATCTTCTTGTAGAGATCTTTCTGGTAAAGATAGGTTCGGTTCAGCTTCTCGACGTCGGTCTCTTCAGCCTGAATCTGAGTTATCTCATCCCAGGTGTGGCTGATCTCTTCGTACAGCGGTTCATTCTTCTCTTCGCGTACACGCTTGACTCTTCCGCGCACCTTGCGTGCCAGATCATCGAAATCTTCTACCTTGAAGCTGGACTTGCCGCTCTGGTAGACCGCATCGACAACGTCGTGCAGATGCTGGATCTCGACCTTGAACGCTTCCATCTGCTTGTCATACGCTTCCTGCTCTTTGAGCAGCTGCTCCGAATCGTAGTACTTCAACCGGATCTGGTACCGTTCATCGGGCAGAGAGTCCGGATTAACGTCTTCGTACTCGCGAATAACGAGCTCGCGCGCGTTCTTCAGGTTCTCAATGTACTGATACCCCATTTTGGAAGTATCGAGAATGGAGGTCAACGAGTTGATCGCCGTATTGAACCCACGATTGCGGATGTTCTCCATGTCGATGATCTTCTTCAGATTCTCGCGAATGTTCAGCGGATCGAACTCTTTGGGGTCGATCTCGGCTCGCAGCCCCTCGATCTTCTCGATCAGGTTCTTGGCCAGGAACCGATAGCGCATGGAGTTCTCGTCTTCGGTGTCGTCGTCGGTGTAGTTGGGCACGCGCTTCATCTTCTCGAAGATGACTTCGCTGTCGGAAAGCTCTTCCTTACCTTCGTCCACCAGCTCATCCTGGAAGCGTTCGATCTCTCGATCGATCAGGTTTGTGATGGTGCGCGAGATCTGATCCTTTATGAGATACTCAACGGTTGACTGATACTGGAAGATGGGGCTGATCAACTCCGAATCGAGGATGTTGACCGAGAGCTTTACGTCGGTGACCGTCTTGGGCTTGTAGACGTTGTCCTTGAAGGCACACTTGACGATGGAGTACGCGTTCTCACCGCG
>PWMO01000390.1 GCA_003558175.1 Spirochaetaceae bacterium | reverse complement strand
TCTACAAGGTTTCCACCGGATGGCTCAACCCCGGTCCCGACGGCATATTCAAACCGTCGCCCAACAACATTTTTCTTCCGGGCCTGACCGACGAGATCAGCGCTGCCACCAGCGCAACGCCCGGCGGTATGGGGCGCACCGGCTACTGGCAGAAGTCAATTCTCTCTGAACCGCTTGAGATTTACGAGTGGTTCGCCGAGACCATCCTGAGCATCCATCCGATTGTGGCGTACGCGGCGCAGGCGGGTGCCGTGATCACCCAGGTGGTGATCGGCATTGCCCTGATCACCGGGACGTTCACCTTTGTCGGTGCCGGAATCTCGCTGGTGATGTGCGTATTCTTCATCGTCGCCGGCTGGGGCAACGTGGAGCTCTGGTGGTACATGTCTGCTGCAATCGTTCTGCTTGGCGGAGCGGGCCGCGGGTTCGGCATGGATCACTGGGTGATGCCGTGGATGAAACGGTGGTGGAATCGCAGATGGATTGCGCATCGGACTCACCTCTATACCGGGGAGCCGCGCATCAACAACTAGGCGGCGGGTGTTGGTCTTCAAGCCGCAACTTCAGTATCTTACGCGTTAGCGAGCCGGCCGGCGAGAAGAACTTGCCGGCCGGCCTTGACTTCCCGGGGCAACTGTCCGGTCAATAGAGCAAGAATACCGAGAGGGGAATGAAAAACTTCTGGGACGGGTATCCTGTCATTCGCCGGGACCTGCAGCACATACAAGAGATCATACTGGACAACGTCGGCCAGGGAGAAGGTGAGCTGTCGCAGGTGATCCGGGAGTATGTCGGGCGCGGAGGCAAGATGTTGCGTCCCGCGTTTGTTCTCCTCGCGGCGTACATGAAGGAACCGGCGGGCGGGCGGCTTGTGCAGTCCCCTGCTGCGTCGGTGACCGGAAGCAGAGTATCCGGCAGAGCCATCCCCGACAAAATCTACCGTATTGCCGCGGCAATCGAGATGCTGCACATGGCAACCCTCATTCACGACGACATCCTCGATGACGCATCCATCCGGCGCGGCCGCCAGACGCTGCACCGGCAGATCGGGCCCAAGGCGGCAGTGTTGATTGGCGATCTTCTCTTCAGTCGCTGTTTCAGCCTGGTGGCGGACTGCGCCACCATGGAGAGTGCGCGGCGCCTCGCCGGGAGTGTCTCTCACATCTGCGCCGGTGAAATCAAGCAGGCCCAGAGAATCAATCCGGCAGCGCTGAGCGAGCGCTTCTACCTCCACCGAGTTGCCGAGAAGACCGCACTGCTCTTTCTGCTGAGTTTTCACGTCGGTGCGCACGAGAACGGGGTCAACGGTTCGCGGCTGCAGGTGCTGCGGCGGGTGGGGTACAACGTGGGTATGGGATTTCAGATCATCGACGATCTGCTGGATTTTACCGGGAGTGAGCAGGATCTGGGAAAGCCGGTTGCCGGTGACCTGCGGCAGGGCGTCTTCACTCTGCCGGTAATCGCCGCACTGCGACGGAACGGCACTGAACTGCGTGAACTGCTGGAAGGAGATCTCGCCGATGAGAAGCGACGCGAACAGGCGGTAACACTGATCCGTCAGTATGGCGGGTTTGATTACGCGCGTGATCGGGCTCACGTATACACCAACCGCGCGTTGCGTGCCATAGGGAAGCTGCCCGCCGGAGACGTTCGCGACGCCATCATCGACGTCACCTCACGACTTCTCACTCGTTCTTCTTGACGTTTCGTTCTGACGCGTCGGCCCGATAACCGAGGCCGATCAGATAGGTCTCGAAGGACTCGCTGCGGCAAGCCTGTGGCTTGAAGGCGCGCGCCTGCTCAAACTGCAGCCGGAGTTCGCGCAGCAGCTGCTGTTCTTCCCCGCCCTGAAAGATCTTCAGCGCCAGGTTTCCGCCCCGTACGAGGTATCGCGGCAGCCACGCCACGATCGACTCCACCAGAGCGGCCGAACGGGCGGTGTCGAGCGCGCGGCCGCCGGTTGTATTTGGCGCGGCGTCGCTCACTACCACCGAGAACGGCCCGCGCGAAGCGACCACGTCGGGGAAATCCTCTGCCGTGATGTCGAGCTGCAACGTTTCCAGCCGCTCATCGGCAGCGATATCCAGCGGCGACAAGTCAACCGCCACCACGCTGCCGCGCGGTCCAAGGACGCGCAACAGGTAACGGGTCCAGCTTCCGGGCGCAGCGCCGAGGTCGAGCACCCGGTCCTGGGCACCGACGAGCTGGAACTTGTGCTGAATCTCCTGCAGCTTGTAGACCGAGCGCGCCTGGTAGCCGTCGCGTCTCGCCTGCCGGCTGTAGTGGTCCGGCCGGCTGCGGTCGGAACCTGCCTGCCTGCGTCTGCCGCGCTGCTTTGCCATTGGTCGGACTCCTGCTTTACGCTCCGAGGGCGGCCTGCACAGCCTCACCGCTGAAAAACCGGCGCAGCGCATTGGTCACGAATTCCGGGTTGTCGAGCGGTGCGGCGTGAGCTGCATGCGGGACGCGCACAAACTGAGCGCCGGCAATGCCGAGCCCCATCCGCATCAGCGCCTCCGACGGGACCAGTGTGTCCTCGGCTCCGCTCATGATCAGAAGCGGCGGCGTCTTTTCCTCCAGAAACGAGAGGGTAGCCGTGCGTGCCGCGATTGCCAGCAGGGCGCCTTTGAGCGCCGCCGATGACATCGCCTCGCAGGCCTCGAGCGCCTCATCGTAGCTGCCGCCGGGGGTGTCGCGGCTGTCGGCGGCAAAACAGTCGTTGAGGTAGCGTTCAAGGAACCGCCGCATCCCCGATTGATCGATGGCACGGATATGCGCCGCCGCGGCGAGCCGTTCCCGGTCCGAGGGCGCTTTGGCGTGTGCGCCGCAGATCGCGACGGCCGCGATCTGCTCCGGAGCACGTTCGAGCGCGCGCAGGGCGACGTGCGCGCCCAGCGAATGGCCGCAGAGAACTACCCGCGCATCCTTGCCGCGCGCCTTCTTACCGGCCTTCAGAACCTGTGCCACAATCTCCAGCAGATCATCAACGTGAGTCTCTATGGTGGTGATGCCGTCGGCCGAGGGGTTCTCGCCAAAGCCGCGCAAGTCATACGAGACGCAGCGGAACCCGTCATTCAGGGCATCATGCTGTGTCCGCCACAGTGCGCGGGTGAAGGGAAACCCGTGCAGAAATACAACGGCCGGCCCGGCCGCGGCGCCGGTTTGGTGAACAGTCAGCTGCGAGTGTTTCATTGCGTTGGCATGATACGGCTTTCCAGCCGATGAGGCAACACAGAGGTAACACAGAGGCAACACAATCCGTCTTGACCTTTCGCGCAACATAGACCACCTTCTAAGATGCACGAGGAGCATTAAAAAAAGTGGAAGCCTCACTATACAAATCTCTGATCGAGTGTGGACCGTTTGGGTACGCGTATCACGAGATCATGGTTGATGAAGCCGGCTTGCCGGTGGACTACCGCTTTCTGGAAGTAAACCGCGCATTCGAGCGGATGACCGGTCTATCCTCCGCCGACTTGTTGAACCGCCGTGTCACCGAAGTACTGCCGGAGATTCGTGGTGGTAGGTTTGATTGGGTTGCGTTCTACGGCGAACTTGCACTCAACGGTGGAACGCGCGAGTTTGAGCAGTATTCCCAGCCGCTTGGCCGCTGGTACAAGGTGCAGGCTTGTTCGCACCAGAAGGGCTACTTCTCTACTCTCTTTGTCGACGTGAGCGCCGAGAAGTCGCAGGCCGCAGAGTTGGCGGGGTTCTTCGAGGTCAACCTGGATCTGCTCTGCATCGCGGATACCGCGGGGCGTTTTCTCAAACTGAACCGCGAGTGGTACACCACGCTCGGCTATACTCAGGAAGAGCTGCAGCACCGCCGCTACCTCGACCTGGTCCACCCGGATGACGTTGCGGAAACGCAAGCCGCCATGTCGCAACTCGAACGCGGTCAGGCAATCATGGGGTTTGTGAACCGCTACCGGGCGAGTGACGAGAGCTACCGCACGCTGGAGTGGCGCTCGAACGTGCGCGGTGACCGGGTGTATGCGGCAGCGCGCGACATCACCGAGCGAACGCGCGCGCAGGCGGAACTGGCCCGCAGCGAACAGCGCCTGGCGTCGGTGCTGCAATCGCAGCGCGAGATGATCTGCCGGTTCATGCCGGATACCACGCTCACCTACGTGAATGACGCCTACTGCCGCTTTTTTGGCGTGCCGGCGGAACAACTGATCGGGCGTAAGTTCCTTGAGCTGGTACCCGTTTCGGCGCATGAATCAGTGCTCGAGACGGTGGCAAGTCTGTCCGCGGCAAACCCGACCCGAACCTACTGTCATCCAGTGATTCGTCGCGACGGGTCGGTCTCCTGGCAGGAATGGACCGATCGCGTCATTCTGGATTCGCAACAGCAGGTCATCGAGCTGCAATCTACCGGCAGAGATATAACCGAACAGCGGGAGGCCGAAGAGGCGCTGCGCCGCAGTGAGGCGCGACTTGCGAGTATTCTTGATAATATGGTCGACGTGGTGTGGTCGGCGACCTGGCCCGAGTTGGAGCTCACATTCGTCAGTCCTTCCGCTGAACCCCTTTTCCAACGGCCGGCAGCGGAGTTCTACGCTGATGTTGAACTCTGGCGCACCGTCATCCATCCGCAGGACGGCGCAGTCGCCGACCTCGCGGTAGACCAGCTGCGACGGAGCGGCACCGCCGAGAACGAATACAGAATCCTGACCCCGGACGGCCGGGTGAAGTGGATACGGGACGTCAGTCGCATCGTTCGCAATCAAGACGGTACCATGCGTGTTGACGGCACGGTTTCCGACGTGACGGAACGGCGCCAGGCCGAGGATGAGTTGCGCCGGACCAATCGCCGCTTGGAACGGATGAGCCGTGAGTCTGCTCTGATGGCTGCGCGAGCGGAGACGGCCAGCAAGGCCAAGAGCGAGTTTCTCGCCAACATGAGCCACGAGATCCGTACCCCGCTCAACGGTGTGGTCGGCATGATTGAGCTGCTGCTGGATACGGAGCTGGACGACGAGCAGCGACGCTACGTCGAGACCGCCCGGACCGCCGGTGGATCGCTGCTGACACTCATTGACGACGTACTCGATTTTTCGCGCATCGAGGCGGGCCGGCTCGATCTCGAGCAGCGGCGGTTCGATCTGTATCAGCTGGTTGACGACGCCGCGGCAACCGCCGGGGCAAGGGCGCACTCAAAAAGGCTCGATCTGGCGTGCGCCATCAAGCCTGGAACCGAGGCTTCGCTCAGCGGTGATCCGGATCGGCTGCAGCAGATCCTGATGAACCTGCTGGGCAACGCGGTGAAATTCACTCAAAAGGGTCAGATCCTGCTCGAAGTTTC
>PWMO01000416.1 GCA_003558175.1 Spirochaetaceae bacterium | reverse complement strand
GCCTTGTGAAGGTCGCGCCGTCCGGTGCCGTAATTCATCCGCAGTTCCTGCAGGCGCAGGTCGGGGAGGGGCCGATCGGGATTGTCGTGATCAAAGGGGGAGACCCACGGCAGATCGTAGCGCAGAAAAGCGGCACGGAATTCGAGCCGCGCCGCGATCGCATCCGAGAGCTCCAGCAGAAAGGGTCCCTCGGCCCCTTCCGGCAGGGTCATTTCGGGACCGTGGGGGATGTAGAGGTGCTCGGCGGCGCTCCCGGCGGACCGCTCTACCGCCACGACCGTTCCCTCGGCGGCTGCGTCTTCGAAGCGGAACGTCAGCGTGCGCAGCCCGGTTTGCTCCTTGAAGCGAGCCCAGAACGGACTCTGAAGAAGATTGCAGCTTGCGGAGGCTTCACGAGGATGAACTTCGGTGACGCGCACACGTCCATCATAGGACGAAGCGCGTCACCGGCACAAGCCGAGCCCGGCGGTCCGGCGCGGGCCGGCACCCCCGCGCCCGGCGGATCAGGCCGCCACCTGCTTTTTCTTTGCCACGCGGTTTGCCAGCGAGGTCAGGACGAAGGCCGACCCGAGGGCAATCAGCATGCTCAGCAGGAAGCCGAACGGGGTGTTGGAGACCGTAGGCGCTATTACCGCCGGCACGTAGGCGGTGCCTCGCACGCCAAACAGGCCCACAAACAGGCCCGAGATGCCTGCCGACAGAATGGCGGACGCAAACACCAGCTTGTTGGAGAACATGAACGGGTAGGCGGCCTCCACGAAGGTTCCAAATCCTACGTTAATCAGAAACCCGGGAGCCGCAAGCGTGGCTTCGCTCTTTTCGCGCGGGAACACGATGTTGGCCAGCGTGATGCCGGCGGATACCATCACCAGGCCCGTCATGTCGACCGCGCCCAGGAAGCTGTTGCCGACCTGCTCCATCTCCAGCAGAACGATCGGCAGGATGGCAGCGTGGTAGACCCCGCCGATGATCGCGGGCCAGATCAGCAGTCCGGCAATTGCGCCCGCCAGAACGGCGTTGAAGTTGAGTGCGGTCTCGATCAGGGAGCGCACGCCTTCGCCGGCCATCAGCGCGACTGGTGCCACCAGGAAGTACACGGTAAGCCCCGCGGCGAGGCCGGAGAGTCCCCCGGAGACAATTCCCACCGTGGTGGCCGGAAACTTCATGTTGATGGTGATACGCACCAGGTAATAGGCCAGCACACCGGCCAGGATCCCGCCGAATAAGCCGCCGATGATGCCGCCGTCGGTAGACAGAACCCCGGCAACGATCCCTGCCACGATGCCGACATCATCCATGCCGGAAACCTGCTTGGCCGCAATTGCGGCAATCACTACCGGCAGCGCGCCAATCACCACGCCAAAGGCGTCACCGATCGCGTCGAAGCCCGGAATGCGCCCCAGGGCGAGCAGCAGCGCCATGGCGATGAAGCCCGGCAGTGCGGCCATCATGATCCCGCGCAACTTGATGCGCGACCAGACATCTCCTTGCGCCCCGGCAAACGATCCGGTGCTGCCGATCACCGGCGAGTATTTGATCTTCCATTCACGACAGATGGCGCTCACCGCGCCGATTGCCCGGGTACGGTTGGTGCTGCCGGTTGTGCCGGAGGTGGAGATTACGTTGGCACCGGCGGCGGCCACTTTGGCCATTGAAGTACCCCCGGTTCCCGCGACCGGCATTCTGCGTTCTGCCGCGGCCTTGATGGCTTCTTTGTTGGCACCGTCGGGATCGCAGCTGACCAGTACCAGCGCATCGATCGTTCCGGCTCGAATCTCGGCGGCGATGCGTGCGTCTTCTTCGCGCGCCCGGGCGTTGACTTCCTCGAGTGAGCCCTCGTGAATCAGCACCAGTTCGTGCAGGTCTTCGCTCCAGGAGAACAGTGATGCAGGCGTAGACGTTCGCGCCTGGTCCATGCTTGACTTAGCGGCTACAAACTGAACCGCGGCAAGCTCGATACCGACCGATCCGGCCTGAGTGGCGATCT
Organism: Spirochaetaceae bacterium; assembly: GCA_003558175.1. Lineage (GTDB taxonomy): Bacteria > Spirochaetota > Spirochaetia > DSM-27196 > PWMO01 > PWMO01. The sequence continues at coordinate 3,322 of PWMO01000416.1, read as the reverse complement.
CGCCAATTAACGCCCGTGGATCGTTCCCTCCGATGTTGTACAGGTTCCCTCCGCTGGAACCGAGAATCGCAATGCGTTTTTCCATCTGCTTCTCCCGTCTTAATGATGAATAAAAATACGCACGCCGATAGTATCACAAACATATTCATGTAGCGAGCACCGAATTTGCAGCTTTGCTCGGCTGCTTGACTGCTCGGCTGCTCGGCTGCCGGGCGGCAGCAGCTGCGGCGTCCGGCGCGATGGAGCGTGGCAGCAGGCAGACGAGAGTGATATACTCAGGGTTGCTTCTCAAAGGGGGAACCGATGAAACCGGTAGTCGTCTATTACAGTCGGCAGGGGCACAACAAAGCGCTTGCGATGAGCCTGGTGGAAGAGTTTCTGGGGCGACGCATCGACGTTCCGATGATTCCTATTGACGAGCGTAAGCCGACCGGAATGATTGCGGGCCTGGTACGCGCAATAGTCGGCCGACCGGTGCGATTGGCCGAGAATCCGGACGTAACGGACTACGACCCGATTCTTATCTGCAGTCCCATCTGGGCCGGTCACCTGACTCCGGCGTTTCTCGGTTTCGTGAAGAGTCTCAGCGGAGTGGAGGGGAAGAGCTTCTACAACCTGCACTGCTGCTTTGGTGACACTGCCGGGGCGCTGGGACGAGCGTCGGAGCTGCTGCAGCAGAAGGGAGGACACGTGCTCGGTACCGCGTACATCACCACCAGCGATCTGCTCGAGCGCGAGAAGCTGCCGGTCTTTGTTCGCGGCGTGGTTGACACCTGCGTCGACCGCGTGGATTGACCGTGGAACCGGCACAGTTGGATCATCACCGCCCGCTGCCACGTACAGCCGGTTACGTGATATAGGCGGTGCGTCCGCGGTACCGGCCGGTTTCCAGTTCATTGATCACCAGTGAAGCAACGGCGGCACGACCGACCATGCCCGCCTTCTGCTTGACGTCGGTACCTACCACGGCGGTACCATTGGTCTGGCGGTCGGTCAGACCTCCCGGCCGGATGATCGTCCAGTCGGTACCCGACGCCCGTATCAGCTGCTCCTGTCTATCCTTGTCCTGCATCGAGCGCTTGAGAATGGTTTTGAAGAACGGTTGCATCCAGAGCGGGATCTGTCCCGCGCTGTCACCGACGCCAAGTGCGCTGATCACCACCAGGCGCGACAGCGAGAACTTCTGCATCGCCGGCAGGATGATATCGGTCCAGCGGCTGCAGACATCCGGCGCGCTTCCCTTCGTGGGGCCAAGGCATGAGACCACGGCGTCACAGCCGGTGATGGTCAGGATCACTTTCCCGGGGTCGAGGGCATCTCCTCCGACCACCTCGAGTCCCGGCGCCGGGGGAACAGCGTCCGGATGGCGAGCGAGCAGCTTGATGCCCCAGTCCTTCTCCAGCGCCTGTACCAGAACCTGTCGGCCCACTCCGCGCGTGCCGCCAAATAACGCTATTCTCATCCGGCAGTCCCTCCTCGCTCTATAGTATCGCCGGTACGACGCCGCGACAACAACGCGCGATAATCGCGCGCGGCTGAAAAGGCGGTGGACGTGGACGGTCACGGGCGCTATATTTCTCCCATGACATCTCGAATGCTGATTGGACTGGTTGTCTTTGCCGTGGTTGTTGGGCTGGTCTTCGTGCGCGGAGCTCTGACGCAGGGTCGAACGGGCGACCCGGAACTGCGGCGCTACAAGACCTTCGAAGGGCTTTCACAGCTGATCGGTGACTCCGCGGAACCCCACCGGGTGATCGATGTTCGTACCGACGGAGAATTCGCCGCCGGGCACATTCCGTCCTCCGCCAACATTCCGTATGACGAGATTGCGCGTCGGATGGCCGAAGAGCCAAGGGACCGACTGGTGGTGGTTTACTGCCGTAGCGGACGGCGGTCCTCCATTGCGAAGAGCGAGCTGCGGCGGCTCGGATTCGAGCGGGTGGTGGATTTTGGCGCCGTTTCGCGCTGGCGCGGTGAGCTGGTTCATCCGTAGCCTGACGGCCCGTACTGATCGTGCCTGAAGTAATCTCCATCGGGCGAGCGGCGCTTTCGGTCCGCCTGCTGCTTCCGGTTGCAGCCTCGGTTGCCGGCCTTGCTATCGCCTGGCTGCTGCTGGGGCGTCGCAACGCTGCGCTGCGACGCGAACTGGTAGACCTGCTCTCTACCTCCGCTCTCTGGTTCCTGCTGCTCTGGAAGCTCACGCCGCTGGTGACCCGCTTTGAGACGATCGCTCGTGAGCCGGCGCTGCTGCTGTACGCAGCCGGAGGACGCGCCGGTGCGGTTGTCGGCCTGCTGGGCGCGGTGAGCTACCTGACCGTTGCCGTGGCGCGACGGGGCTACCTGCATTACCGCCGGAGAAGTGGCGCGAGCCGGTCGGCGACCGACCGCTCATTGCGCGATCTGGTGCGGGCTGGTGGACTTGCCGTTGCCGCCGCGATCACGGTGTTTCTGGTACTGCAGCTCGCTTTGACCGCGTACGTGGCGCTGGGTACGGGCAGTGCGGGTGCGGCAAATGAACCGGGTCTTGCTCGCGTGGGGGCGCCGGCGCCGCCGTTTGAGCTGGCGTCGCTGGACGGTGAGCCGGTTTCGCTGGATCAGTTCCATGGACAGGCGGTACTGATTAACTTCTGGGCCACCTGGTGCGGCCCGTGCCGCGCGGAAACCACGGTTAAGAACCGACTGGCGCAGGACTTTTCCGGCCGAGCGGCGGTGCTGGGGGTCAACCTTACCAACTCAGAAACCGGGGCCGCCGCGGTTCGCAACTTTGTCAGCGAATGGGGTGTCGAACATCCGGTGCTGCTCGATACCAGCGGCAGCGCGGCCTCAGACTACCTGGTGCGCGGCACACCCACAACGGTAGTGCTGTCACCCGACGGTCGCGTGCACTCACGACTCTTTGGCGCCATGAGTTACTCCTCCGGTGCCCGCGCGCTGCGCGCTGCTCTCGCGTCGCCCGCGCGCCGCTGACTCGTTCTCCAGTATTTGGATATTTGGAAATCCAGTTGTAATGCGGTAAACTGGAGTGCGCCCCGAATTCTGGAGGAAACCATGAAGCGAGTTCTATTCGCGATCGCTATTGCGGCGCTGCTGGTGATTTCCGTGACCGGCTGCCGTACGCTGTTTGGTCGCGGCCGCGGCCCGATAGAGACCATAGCGTTTCTGCCACAGCACAATCCCGGTCTGACTGCAACGGTCGAGGGTGCCATCAATGAGCGGCCCGAGCCGAAAGAAGTGATGGTGGTGGTGCCTCCGGGCAGCGACGTCCGCGCACTGGTAGCTACCATCACGTTGAATACCGAGGCAACCGTATCGGTAATCTCAT
>PWMO01000385.1 GCA_003558175.1 Spirochaetaceae bacterium | reverse complement strand
CGGCGTCGTGCAGCAGCAGCGCCATGGTCAGCGTCAAATCGTTGGCCTTGCGATAGCGCAGCGTCTCCAGCGAATGCTGCCAGACGTTGCCCTCTGGGTGTTCTTCTTTGGAGTGAGCGGTGCCGTTCATCGGCTGCAGTTCGGGGAAGAGCGCCGCAACGGCACCGCTGTCCATCAGCATCTCCAGTCCCTGCACTGCGTAGGTTCCGCAGACAATATCAATCAGCCTGCGCCGCTGCTCGTCTACCGGCTGGGCCGCAAGCTCGGGCGCCGGCGGCGCGGTGATGTCGGCCACGCTGAAACCGTAGCGCGCGCAGAGCACCGCCGTGTCCCAGAACGCATCCGCATCGCTGCGGTAGGGAGCCGAGGGGCTGCGCGACCGCAGGTCGGCATAGGCGTCCGCCCGGTCAAGAAAGCGCTGGCTCCGCGGGTCGAAGAGCATCTCCAGTGCGCCGTAGGCAAATCCGGATAACTCCGACGGATCCTCAATGCAGCGGAAGTAGACGTGGCCCTCGTTATGAGGGACGGCGGCGTCCCAGTGGTCGAGACCGGGAAACTCCAGTTCGCCAAACTGCGGCGAGTCGCCGACCTGACGCGCCAGATCTACCAGACCCCCGAGCACGGTGACGTACAGGTTGTCGCCGTACGGGTGGCGAAAGTAGCGGTCGAGGGCGCTGAATGAGCAGAGGTAGTGGGGCAAGGGGAGTGTCTGCAACTGCTGTACCACCGTATGCCTCCCATGCTTATCCTGAAGTGTCCGGATTACCCGGAACATCCGGGTCCGCAATCACGCCTATCCGCTGCTGCAGCGTTGTGATCCGGTCCTGCGTCTCTGCCACCCAGGCCGCGGAATCGCGGATCAGTGCGTCATTGTCGAGCGCCGGATGAGTGGCCGCGTAGTCATCGATAATCCGTACCCCGCGCTCGAAATCCTTGGCGCGGGAACCGACGACTCCGGCGTGTACGGCCTCGATCATTCTTGCCAGTTCACCAAGCGTTTCCGCCGCGGCGCTATCCCCCGCCGTAGGCGTTCCGTTCTCGGCGACCAGGCGCCGGTGAAGATCATCCATGCGTGCCAGCGCATCGGTATACCGCAGGAAGAAGCGGTAGGTCTCGACCGCCTCTTTGCGGTCGGACTCAAGAACGTAGTTCTTGCCGATACCGTCCAGATCTCCCGGAAGATAGTAATCACGGACCTCCGGAACCGCCTCCAGCCGCCGCACGGAATCCTCCATTAGACGGAGAATATCGTCACGAAAAACCGAAAAGTCAAAACGGTGCCGCCGCGCGCGGTCGCGCGAACGAAACTTGGTTTCGTTGCGCAGCAGCCCGTAGAGATTGCTGCTCAAGCCCCAGGCCGGGATCAGGCGATTGAAGGCCGGTGAGACGCCGGGCAGCTGTTCTCCGGCCTCCAGAATGAGCGAGAAAGGAAAGCGCAGCCGCTGCGGCAGCGTCGTCACTCCGGCGGCAATGACGCTATACGGCGCGTCGCGAAAGTTGGCCGGCATCTTGATGGCGCAGCTGAGCCCAAAGAACATCCCCTCACCGGGCCACAGCTCCTGGTCCGGCGCGCGCGAGGTGTGATTGGAGCCCACGTTTGCTCCGTACCCGATTGTACCGCGGCCCTCGGGCCAGCAGGCGGCAATCAGCAGTGACTGGTGGTGAGCTCCCACAAAGGGCCCGATCAGCGACGCGTTCACTTCGCCCTCGCCAATCGAGGAGTTGGGTCCGATGATGCTCTGGTCCACCTTGGCGTGGTGTTCTACCGCGGCGTACTCCATGATCAATGCCTGCTGCACCGCCGCCCCACTCTCAACGCGTGCGCCGTGCTGCACGATGGAATACTCGACGATCACCCCGTCTCCCAGCACCGCTGGCTCCTCAGCGCTGCAGTGAACGCTGCTCTCCCGCAGCAGTTGTACTCCGCGCAGCTGTGCGCCGTCACCAATCCAGCTGTTCTCGATGCGCGTACAGTGGCGCACGACCGCGCCCCGTCCGACGTAGCCCGAGTTGCGATTGCAGGCGGCGAGGTAGGCGGCGGTGTACCGCTCGTAGGCTTCGCGGAGCGCCGAGTCGGCCGGGTTTTCCAGAATGCGGGTTGCCCACGGCAGGTCGAGATCGGCCAGCAGCGCAATCTCGCGGCCCCCCGATTCGATCCCCGCGGCAATCTCGGTGCCGTTCCCCTGGGTCGACGGGCCGTCAAAGGTCAGCGTGCTGTCGAACACTACTGCTCCGGTCGCAATGCCGTAACCGGATACCAGCGGACAGCGATGAATCGAGGCGTTGTCTTCCACCACCACGTCACGGAGTGTGCTGCCGAATACCCCGGGAGGGATCTCGCACCGCTGTTCCGCGCTGCGCGTAAAGACGCCCAGTACCACGTCGTCCAGGAAGCAGTTATACACCACCGGCGCGGGATCAAAATCTAATGCCACGAGCACTCGTGACCAGTCGGTACAGACGTTTCCCTGACGCTCGAGCTGGGCGATCTCGGCCACCGTGAGCGCACGCAACCGCCGTTCGGGCGAGCTGCCCTGGTTCTCTCCGCGCCGCTGCTCAAGAAGGAAGGGGGCGTCCTCAATGGCGTAGCGGAACCCGGAAGTATCGGTCACGGTAAGCCTCCCCAAAGCACACTGTATCACGTTCTGTACCCCGAGTGAACAAGTGAACTCACCACAGTGACGTTTTTCGGTGCCGCGCAACAGTGCAGTTCAGGGACAGCCTGACGCCGTTGGGCAGTTGGGCTATAATACGCATCAGGAGCCTGTTGCCGAGAGGGGGAAATATGAAACGCGTCGCATTTACCATGAAGCTCAAACCGGGCTGTGAAAACGAGTACAAACGGCGGCATGACGAGATCTGGCCCGAGCTGGTGCGGGAGTTCGAGACGGCCGGTATACAGGATTACTCCATCTATCTTGATCCTGACAGCCTGATTCTGTTCGCGGTGCAGAAGGTCAAAGACCACAACACCGTCGCCGACCTGTCCAGATCGCGCGTCGTAAAGAAATGGTGGAAGCATATGGCCGACATCATGGACACCAACGAAGACAACTCTCCGGTGGTCAGAAATCTGCTCGAACTGTTCCACATGGATTGACCGGCCGGAGGGGAGATTGTGAGTCTGCACGACCTTGTTGAGCTTGCACGCCGCTACGGCGTCAATCCCCAGTGGGCGCCCGATGGGCGGGGCAGCGTCTCGCTCAAAGAGAAGAACACGCTGCGGATCATTTCGGACGGGGTATCACTGGCGGACTGCACTGAAGAGTTGTTTGTTGCGCTTGACCGGCGCAAGGTCGCCGCCATTGTGCGCGGGGAGTTGCCGGAAGAACCGCTTGCGCGCGAGCGCGAGGCGTGGTCGCTGCTGCTCGAGGCGCGCCGTGCGGGACAGCAGCAGGTCCCTCCGGCCGAAGCATTGCTGCACGAGGCGGCCCGGTACGCGTTCGCAGCGTACACGCACCCGCCGCTCGTCAACGGCATCTGCTGCGCGGTAGAAGGCGAGGCAGCGGCGGCGCGGCTCTTTGACGGGGCGGTGACCTGGGTTCCACAGGCGTCAATCGGTGTCGAGGCGGCACGTGCGCTGGCGCGCGGCATAGCCGGCCGACGGTCTGACTCCGGTGGCGAAGACGAGCCGGTACTCGCCGCGCTGGTGCGAAACAACGGACTGCTTATCGCAGCCGACAGCGTCGAGCAGCTGCGCAAGGTCGAACGATGGGTGATCGAGACCGTCCGCGGTGCCGTTGGACGCCTGCCGGATCTCGGCCCCGTAGCGTATGATGTACAGGCGGCGGAGTTGATCGCGCTGCAAATTTCGCGCCGGGCCGAGCAGTGGGACCGTTCCGGCGTACGCTATCGCACGGCCCTCCTTACCAACCGCGAATTAGCGCGCTTCGTTCGTTCGGCCGGGGCGTTCACACCGCTGGCAGAGCCTCTCTGCATCCACCACGTGGTGCCGTTGGGCCACCGGATTCCCTTCCTGTCGCTCAATGACGACATGATCGCCGCCGGGCGGGCCATCGCCGAAGAGATCGAGCGTTACGGCGAAGAGGCCGGGTGGGTCCCGCCGGCGCTCGCGGTCGCGGGCCTTGGGGTCTTTGTCACGGGGCGCAATCGACGCGAAATGGACGTTACCGCTGCCATGCTGCTGGACGCAATTCAGATTGCCGTCTACGCGCAGGATTTCGGCGGCGCAGCTGCGCTGCCACAGGAGCAGATTGACCTCTGTCTGCGCTGGGCCGGAAGCGAAAACTAGAGTATACTTCATCGAAAAGGCTTGATTATCGGCTATGCCCGTGTAGGAGTTCTCCATGACAGTTATACCAGCTATTGATATCCTTGGGGGCCGCTGCGTTCGGTTAACGCAAGGTGACTACGATCAGGTGGACGTGTACGACCGGGATCCGGTGGCGGTTGCGCGTGATTTCGTAGCTGCAGGAGCCACCCGGCTCCATATTGTGGATCTCGATGCCGCCCGCGGAGACAAGCAGACCAACCGCAAGAAGATCCGCAAGATTCGCAAGGCGGTGTCGTGCACCCTGGAGCTCGGCGGCGGAATCCGCACCGATGAAGACATCGAAGAACTGATGGACCTGGGGATCGACCGATTTGTCATCGGAACAACCTTCGCGCGCCGTCCCGAGGTGGTCGAAGGTTGGAGCGCCCACTACGGCAACGTCTTTCTGGCGGGAATCGACGCCCGTGATCACATGGTCTACGTCCAGGGCTGGGAACAGCAGACCGGCATCCAGGACATAGAGCTGGCGCGACGCGCGAAAGAGGTCGGAGCCTGCGGCATCATCTACACCAACATCGCCAATGACGGTACCCTTGCCGGACCGGATATCGCGGGCACCAACAGAATTGCCGAGGCTTCGGGGCTGCCGGTGATCCTCTCCGGAGGCATCGGCTCGATGGCCGACATCGATCGCGTTGCCGCTGACCGGCACAAGGGCGTCGTTGCCGTGATTGCCGGCAAGGCGATCTACGAAGACGCGGTTGCCGCCGCGGAGGTCTTTGGCAAATTCCCCGGCACGGACGGAGAGACCGCATGGTAGGCGGCAAGCCGCTGGTAGTCTGCAGCCGCACGGGCGAACCGGTCTCCGTGGTGCAGACCTCCGACAAGGGGTTCAAGAAGAGCACCGAGCAGGGAGCGGTCTGGGTCGTGGATGCCGATACCGGACGGCTGCTGCCGCTTGACGGCGGCGCCCCGCTGATCGAGATCGTTGACCGCGGCAGCTTCTACCGCGCCATTGTCGATACCGGCTCCGAGGCCACTGCGCCAGGCTCCGAGGCCGGGAGCGCCACGGCAGCCAGGGCCGGCAACGCCACGGCCGCGGAGGG
>PWMO01000295.1 GCA_003558175.1 Spirochaetaceae bacterium | reverse complement strand
TGAGCACGATGACAATACCACGCCCCTCTTTCACCACCAGCGAAGCGATTTTTTTGTCCTGCTCCGAAAGCCCCTTCTCGGCGTCCACCAGCAGTAACACCACGTCGCTCTCCTTGATGGTGTCGATTGCGCGGGTTACCGAATAGTACTCGACTTCGTTATTGACCGAGCGTTTGCGCCGGATGCCGGCGGTATCGAGAATGCGCATCTGCCGTCCACGAAAGACGAAGCTTTCCTCTATTACATCGCGCGTAGTGCCGGGCAGATCGGAGACTATTGAGGCCTCGCGGCCGATAAGTGCGTTGCAGAGCGTCGATTTTCCGGTGTTGGGCTGCCCCAGAACCGCCAGCTTCAGAACGCCGCCGGAACGGTCGTCTGCAGGGCCGCTCTCGTCGAGAGCCGCAGCTGCCTCCGCATCCGAGGTGGGTCCGACAACCGCTGTCGCGCTGCGGGCGAGCCGCTCGCCGATCTTGTCGAGCAGTTCATCGATGCCGCGACCATGTTCGGCCGACACCGGCACCACGTCGCTGAATCCAAACCGATAGTAGTTCCACGCCTCGCCGTCGCGGCGCTCAGTGTCCACCTTGTTCACCACCAGAATGGAGCGATCACGGTAGGCTGCTACCCGCTCAAGGAACAGCTCGTCCTCAGAAGTAACGTCGGTAACGTCCATCACCAGCAGCACCACCGCAGCGTGCTCCAGCGCTTCGAGACTGCGTCCCGATACAATATCCTGAAAGCCGTCACCCTCGGGACTCACTCCACCGGTATCAACCAGGTGGGCCCGGACACCACCGAGTTCCCACTCCGCCCTTACGACGTCGCGAGTTACCCCGGGTTGGGCGTGCGTGATCGCACGGCGTTTCCGCAGCAGGCGGTTGAACAGGGTGGATTTGCCGACGTTCGGCCGTCCGACGATGGCAACAAGCGGCAAGTCAGCTGTAGATTTGGACGTCAAATCGTTTCTCCATTACGTTGCGCACGAAGCTGTCGACCTCTTGGAAAGACTTCATTTCGAGTACCGTGCCCACCAGCTCCTCGGCTTCCGACATGGAGACAGACCGAATTATGCGTTTTATTTCTGGAATGCCCGACGCGCTCATGCTGAACTCGTCAAGTCCCAGACCCAGTAGAATCAGGGTGGCCAGCGGATCGCCGGCCATCTCACCGCACATTCCGGCCGAGATGCCGACCGCGTGCGCGTTCTCTATCACCGTCTTGACCAGACGCAGCACGCCCGGATGAAACGGCTCGTAGAGATAGGCAATCCGCTCGTTCCCGCGGTCGACGGCAATAGTGTACTGTATCAGATCGTTGGTTCCGATGGAGAAGAAGTCGCTCTTCTTGGCGAGAATATCCGATGTAAGCGCCGCAGACGGGATCTCGATCATCGTGCCGACCGGTATACCTTCGCGAAACGGAACGCCTTCCTCACGCAGTTCGGCCTCAACCTGCTCCAGAACGGCCGTCACCTGGTTGAGTTCTTCAATTCCCGAGATCATCGGAAACATGATGCGCAGATTGCCGTGCACCGACGCCCTGAGCAGCGCGCGAAGCTGGGTTATGAAGACCCTGGGATGCGAAAGGCAGAAGCGAACCGCCCTCCAACCCAGAATAGGATTGCGTTCGCGGTTCTCAGATTCGCCGGGCAGGAACTTGTCACCACCGATATCGAGCGTTCTGATGGTGACCGGTTTTTCTCCCAACGCTTCAAGCACCGAACGGTACGCCCGGTACTGCTCTTCCTCGCTCGGAGCGCCCTCGGCACGGAGAAATAGAAATTCGCTGCGGTAGAGGCCGATACCGTCGGCTCCGTGAGCGGCAATGGAATCCACCTCTTCCGACACCTCAATGTTGGCCTTGAGGGAGATCAGCTTACCGTCGCGCGTTTCGGCCGGCAGCTCGTTGAGTCCCATCAGGCGAACTTCGCGCTTGCGCCACTCCTGCTGTACCAGCAGGTACCGTTTCTCGGTCTTGCGATCGGGCCGCAGCAGCACCTTGCCGCGGTTTCCGTCAACGATAATCCGATCCCCCAGCGACGCCTGCCGGGTGATATTGGAGAGCCCGAGCACCGCGGGTATCTCAAAGCTGCGCGCCAGGATTGCGGTGTGCGACGTGCGGCCACCGGCGTCCATCGCGATTCCCTTCACCATGTGCTTGTTCATGGATACCGCGTCCGAAGGCAGCAGATCATGGGTCACCAGCACCACTTCCTGCTGCAGATCTGCCAGCGAAATGCGCTCGCGCAGCATCAGGTGGTTGAGCACCCGTTTTGAAACATCGTGGATGTCGGCAACGCGCTCGCGCAGATAGCTGTCTTCGGCTCCATCGAGCTTGGCGATCAACCCCTTCATGGTGGAGAACAGCACCCACTCGACATTCAGATACTCGGTTGCCAGTTTACGGTCTATCGACTCCACAAACTCGGCATCCGAGAGCATCAGCAGGTGCGAATCGAGAAATTGCAGTTGATCTGCGCTGTGGGTTGTGTTCTGGCGCTCTTTGAGCTGCTGAATCTCGCTGCGCGCTTTGCCGATCGCCTCGTGAAAGCGCCGGCTTTCCCGGCTAACGTCTTCTCGGGAAACGGAATACCGCGGGACGCGCGGATTGTCGTCCAGGTAGAGAAACGCGGTACCGATTGCGATCCCGGGTGAAGCGGAAATGCCGACCAGCTCGTCCATAGGTGAAACAACTATACGTGCTTTCGAAATCGCTGTCAAACAAGGTACTCCACGTAAACTTGCCCCCTCCCTGCGTCGATACTAGAAGCGCAATGGCGAGAAACCGTGGAAAACGCAAGGGCGGCTCGATCGGAATCCTGTTCTGGGTCGCGTTCATTCTTCTCATCGTGGTGGTGTTTCTCTATAACAAGCCGGCGATTGAGCGAACGCTCGAAAACACCGGGCTGGTTGACGTGCTGCGTGAGCGCTTTGGGGGGCGCCGGGCCGCCGAACGCTCTGAAGACCATGCGGACGAAGACCGCGCACCGGACATCGCCATAGAGCTGGAACCGGCCGATCCCGAGCCGACGGCACCTCCTGCGGAACGACGCCGGCCGAGTCAGGAAGAGGCGCCTCCGCGCAGCGACGGCGACCCCGCAACCGACCCGGCACGAGAACCACTGCGTGAGCCGCAGCAACAGCCCCCGCAGGAACGCCGTGAAGAGCCCGCGGCTCAGCCTGCCGAACCGCAGGCCGAACAGCCGTCTACGCGCACCCGCGAGTCAAAGCTCTACTTTATCCGGGTCACCGACGACGGGAGAATCTTCCCGGAACAGGTCATGCGCAGCGTCACGTTTACCAATAACCCGATGACACAGACGCTGCACGCGCTGATCGCCGGCCCTACCATCGATGAACTGAACGCCGGCCTTCTCACCCTGCTTCCCGAAGACACCCGCCTGATCTCGGCCGCCGTGCGCGACGGCACGGCGTACCTTAATTTCAACGAAGCGTTTCGCTTCAATCCAATGGGGGTTGAAGGTCTCGTGGCGCAACTGCAGCAGGTGGTCTTCAGCGTGACCGAGTTCACCACCATCACGCGCGTTCAGATTCTGATTGAAGGCCGGCAGGTCACCTACCTCGGCGGTGACGGTGTCTACATCGGCTCACCGCTCGACCGCTCTTCCTTCGGCTGATACTCACTCACACCGCTCGTCAATAGGAACAGAAACTCCCGGTTGCCGCGGCGGCCGGCCACGGGTGAGGCCAGCTCGCCCTGCACCGTGATCCCGTCGGCGGCAAGGTCGCGTCGCAGACTCAACAGTATCTCCTGCAGCACGTCCGGGTCCCGAACCACTCCCGCCTCAAAATTCGTGGCCGAGTTGAAGTCGGCCACGTCACGCGGCGCACTTCGACCGCGTACCGGGCTCCGGCCGCGCCCCCTGCTCCCCGGGCTCCGGCCGGCACCGGCGCGCTTCAGCGCGGATGCAAACTCAAACTGGGGCTTCACCAGGACGATCGCCCAACCTTCGCCGCTCAGCGACAACAGCTTGCGCGCCGCGCCGCGCAACGAGCGGAACGAGAGATCGGCAACCGCGGCGTCGGCGGGCGGATCAAGCGATTCGAGGTGCATCAGGTTTGTTCGCTCGTGGACAATCACGCGCGAATCGCGCCGTAAGCGGTAATCCAGTTGGTTGTACCCGACATCAACCGCGTGCACGGCGCGTGCGCCGAACTGCAGCAGGCAATCGGTGAAACCGCCGGTTGACGCGCCCGCATCGAGAAACACCTTGCCGCGCACCGGAGCAGACCACTCCTCGAGAGCAGCGTGCAGTTTCTCTCCGCCACGTGACACGTAGCGCTGCCGGGACGGCATTTCGATCAACGCATCGGCGGCAACCCGCAGCGCGGGATCGCGAATGCGTTCGCCGTTGACCAGCACCTCCCCGCACAGAATTCGGGCGTAAAGCTCCTTCTCGGCGATATCGGGATAGCGGGAAATCAGAAACTGCAGCAGCGATTGCAGAGAGAACCTCCGGCTGTTCTACGACCACCCGGCCGCGCTACCCGGCCGGATCCGCCGCCGTATTGCGGGTGCCGGCGGCGTTAGACCAGCGACTCCTCGGCGAAGCGCTCGAACCTGGAGGTCTTCCAGGTATCGCGATCGATGGTGACGACAACACCGTGCATCACGGCAAGGTTATCCGACACCTCGTTGCGCAGCGGCAGCTGCGAGCGCGCCCGCTCGACACTGATGGTCGGATCAAACCCGATGACGCTGTCGGCCGGGCCGCAGGCGCCCAGATCGGTGATAAATCCGGTTCCGCGCGGAAGAATCCGGTCATCGGCGGTCTGGATATGGGTGTGGGTACCGACGATCGCATTGACCTGTCCGTCGAGGTAGAGCGCGAGCGCCTCCTTCTCGTCCGTTGCTTCGGCGTGCACATCTACCAGAATGACGTTGGCCTCGGTCTTGCGCAGAAGGTCCTTCGCTTTGCGGAAGGGACAATCGATGGTGTACATCCTTCTGCGACCCTGCAGATTGAGCACCGCCACCCGCACCCCGCGTGACTCTACCACGCAGAAGCCGTGGCCCGGATTGCCCCCCGGATAATTGGCGGGCCGCAGAATGCGTTCTTCCTGGTCAAGATAGTCGAAGATTTCGCGCTGTTGCCAGATGTGGTTGCCGGTGGTAATGACCTGCACCCCCGCAGCGAACAGCTGCGTAGCAATCTGCGGGGTTATTCCGAACCCGTCGGCCGCGTTCTCACCATTGACCAGAACAAAGTCTGCGCCGTAGCGCTTGACCAGCCCGGCAACGCTCGAAACAACGGCTCTGACCCCCGAGCGACCAATGATGTCGCCGAGGATCAGAACAGTAAACTCTTTAGCGGGCATACTCGGTAATGCGTGTCTCGCGAATCAT
>PWMO01000490.1 GCA_003558175.1 Spirochaetaceae bacterium | reverse complement strand
GGGCGGGCGGGCGGGGTCCAAAGCTGGGGCGGGTCCTACGCCGGCGTCGGCGCCGGCCGGGGCCGCGCTGCGCGGGGTGCGCCAGCGCGCGCGGAGGCGCATCTGCGGCAGGCCGTCGTGCAGAAACGCCAGGTCGAGGCGGCCGACCGACTTGTCGCCGAACCGGAGCTCGACCGCCCCGGATGCGGTGAACTCGCCCACTACGGTGGCTTCGACATTGCGCGAAGCGGCAAGCGCGATCAGCTCGTCAACCTTGTCGGGCTCGACCGAGAGGCTCATTCGTTCCTGCGATTCGGAGACCAGAACCTCCCACGGTGCGAGTCCCGGGTATTTGAGCGGGCAGCGGTCGAGGTCGATGCGCACACCGCCGCTGTACTGCGCCATCTCGCCGAGCGACGAAGAGAGCCCTCCGGCGCCGTTGTCGGTGATGCCGGCGTAGAGGCCGCGGTCGCGCGCTTCGAGCAGAAAGTCGGTCATGTTGCGCTGCGTAATCGGGTCGCCGATCTGCACGGCGGAGACCGGGGACGCCTCGTCGAGTGCCAGCGACGAAAACGTGGCGCCGTGGATTCCGTCCTTGCCGATGCGGCCGCCCACCATCACCGCGAGGTGGCCCGGTTCAGTGTGCTTGATCCACGACTCTTCGCCGTTGATGTGCGAAGGCAGCAGACCGCCGGTACCGCAGAAGACCAGCGGTTTGCCGACGTAGCTGTCGTCAAAGAGCACGGCGCCGGCCACGGTGGGGATGCCCGACTGGTTGCCGCCGTCGACTATGCCGTGGTGCACCCCGTCGAGGACGCGCCGCGGATGCATCAGCCCCTGCGGGATCTCTTCATCGCGGGTGTCGAGTTCGCCGAAGCAGAGCACGTTGGTGTTGAAGATCGGTCTGGCGCCTTTGCCGGTGCCGAGGATGTCGCGGTTGACACCCACGATGCCGGTGATGGCGCCGCCGTAGGGGTCGAGCGCCGAGGGCGAGTTGTGGGTTTCGGCTTTGAAGCAGACGAAGGTCTGGTCGTCGAAGACGACAACGCCGGCGTTGTCGTGAAAGACCGACTTGAGGTCGTCGCGCCCGGTGGCAACGGACTCGGTGGTGCGCTTGATGTAGGTCTTGAAGAGGCCGTCGATGAGCTCCGGGGCGCGCGAGGTGGGCGCGTCGTCGTCATGGTACTCGATCAAGGCCTGGAAGATCTTGTGCTTGCAGTGTTCGCTCCAGGTCTGGGCGAGCATCTCGAGCTCGACGTCGGTGCACTGCGGCGGGAGGCCGGCGCGGCGGCGCGCGTCGATGGTGGCCGGGTCGGCGTAGTAGGCGCGCAGTGCGGCCATTTCGGCCGGTTCGAGCGAGAGGAGGCGTTCGCGCGAGAGCCGGTTGAGCTCGTCGTCGGTCATGGCCGCGAGGTCGAAGGTTTCTACCCCGGCGGGGCTGGCGGCAATGGTGTGGCGATACTGCAACGGCAGCGCGGGCGGGGCGAGGTCCGCGGCGGGGTCGCGCAGCGGGGCGATGACGGTGGCGCGCTCGATGAGCGGGTTGTGCAGAGCGGCGGCGGTTGCCGCGACGGCGGCCTGCTGCTGCGCGGGGGTGCCGGCTGCCAGGCGGATGCGGTACTGGCGGGCGGACTGCACGAACGCGGACGGGTCCAGGCGCGCGACCCCGGCGCGGTCCAGCGCGTCACGCGCGGTCATGCCGACCGGGTCGGTGACGCCGGGTTTGTAGGCCACCTCGATAACGGCGTTGAACTCAGCGGCGTTGGGGTGCGCGGCGTTGATGTCGGTCGGGGCGGCACCGGCAGATGGTCGACGCTGATCGGCAGAACGCTGCACCCAGAGCTGCTGCGCCACGGTGTCGCAGAAGACTTCGCGCAGCACGTCGTCACCGGGATCGGAATAGCCCACCGAGAGGTAAACGTCGTGGAGCGCCAGCTGCTCGACGCCCTCTATCCCGGCGTGTTTCAGTTTAGCCAGTATTCGACCGGCCCGCCCATCGGGAAAGCCGTCGCGGTATGAAACCTCGATTCTCATCTGCGTGTTCCTCTTTCGCGCATCAGCATAGCAAAGAATGAGGCCGGGGTATATCGGGCGACGGCGCGCTGAGGTGCGCACCGGCGGCGCGTGGGCGCCGGCCGCCGGGCGGCCGGCGGGCGGTTCAGCTGACGTCCAGGGTGGCGAAGTAGTCTTCGAGCGTCTCGGCGCGGCGGATCTTTGTCACGCTGGAATCGGGGTGCAGCAGCAGTTCGGCACTGCGCAGTTTTCCGTTGTAGTTGAAGCCCATGGAATACCCGTGAGCGCCGGTGTCGTGGATCACCACGTAATCGCCGATGTCGATGCGCGGCAGCGGGCGGTCGATTGCAAACTTGTCGTTGTTCTCGCAGAGGCTGCCGACGACGTCATACGTCTGATCGGCCGGCTCCGCTTCCTTGCCGGGCACACTGATGTGGTGGTACGCGCCGTACATCCCCGGGCGCATCAGATTGGCCATGTTGCCGTCGAGCCCGATGTACTGCTTGTAGGTGTCCTTGCGGTGGATCGCGCGGGTCACCAGGTAGCCGTAGGGCCCGGTAATCACGCGCCCGTTCTCAAACACAATGCGCAGCGGATCGAGTCCGGCCGGCTTGATGAGCCGGTCGTAGGCGGCCTTGATGCCGTCGGACACCCGCTGGTAGTCGACCGCGGTCTGATCCGGCCGGTAGGGAATGCCGATACCGCCACCGAGATTAACAAACTCAATGCGAATGTCGAGCTTCTCTTTAAGCTCTACGGCGAGCTCGAACAGCATCACCGCAGTTTCAACGAAGTAGTCGGGGTTGAGCTCGTTGGACGCGACCATGGTGTGCAGCCCGAAGCGGCGGGCACCGAGCTCACGTGCCGGTTTGTATCCCTGCAGGATCTGATCGCGGGTGAAGCCGTACTTGGCCTCTTCAGGCTTGCCGATGATGACGTTGCCTTCGCGCAGCGGGCCCGGATTGTAGCGCATGCAGATCAGCTCCGGCATGCCGAGGCCGTTGGAGAGGTAGTCGATATGAGTGATATCGTCAAGGTTAATGACGGCTCCGAGCTCCTGAGCCTTGGCGTACTCGTGGAGCGGGGTGTCATTGGAGGTAAACATGATCTGCTCACCGCGGACGCCGATCCGTTCGCAGAGCACCAGTTCGGCCATCGAGCTGCAGTCGAAGCCCATGCCGGCCTCATGGAGCACGCGCATTACGTGGGGATTGGGCAGCGCCTTGACGGCGAAGTAGTTTTTGAAGCCGCCGGGCGTGCCGGTGCTGTCCGGAACCCAGGAAAACGCGTCATCGAGCGCGCGGGCGTTGTCTCTGATTCCGCGTTCATCATAGATGTGAAACGGTGTCGGGTGCTCGGCGACGATGCGGTCGAGGAGCGCTTTGTCAAAAGGCAGCGTCAGGTCTTTCATAGTGCGCTTAAGATACGTGGCGTGGCGCGAAAGGTCAACGTTGCGCGTTGGTCGGGGGGGGCGGGGGCTGGTGAAGCGGCTATTTTGTGCCCCTAGCCTTTTTGCTTGAAATCTGCTCGCAGTGCTTGCAAATTTCAAGGATGATGCGCAGGGATGAACACCGATCACCGATAGCCGGGCAGAATTCTGGTTCGAATAGTTGGGGGCTGCGGGCCGGGTGGGGCCGGCCCGGTTGAGAGTTATTCGCCCTTGTCGCGTTTCTGCATCATGACGAGGTGGTCGCCTTCGCCGATCACTTCGTCGTTCTGGTTCACGAGCTGGACGAACTCGGTGATGATGCCGCGGTCGGGCTTGCGGGTCTCGCGCTTGGCGCTGATCTTCCACTTGACGCGGACGGTGTCGTCGACAAACAGCGGCTTGAGAAAGCGCCATTTCCATTCCATCGACGCCAGCGAAGTGCTCTCGAAGTGCCCGAGCCGTGACTTGAGGCCCTCCACCAGCGTGAGCGCGAACAGGCCGTGGACGATCCGTTTGCCGAACACGCCGATGCGCTTGCAGTACTCTTCGTCGGTATGCAACTGGTTGTAGTCGCCGGAGAGACCGGCGTACAGCACCAGGTCGGCTTCGGTGACGGTTCTGCCGGGCGATTCGTGTTCTTCGCCGATCTCGAAATCTTCGTAGTACTTACCTCGTGACATGTTGTCCTCCTGCAATGTGGTCCCTATTATACTTCACCGGCTCCAACGCCGGCGCGCAGAGCCCCGGCGGCGGTGGAGCGCGGGCGGGGGCCGCGGGTGGTGAACTCGGTGAGGAGCTGCATCGGCCGGTCGGTGTAGACCCGCGGGTCGATCTCGCGCAGGTCGGGGGAGCGGTGGACCGGGAAGCCGATCTGGCCCTGAACGTCGCGTTCGAAGTCGATGCCGCGGGCGATTTCGGTGCAGACGAGGCCGCGTTCGGTCAGCTGGAAGACGGCGCGGTCGGTGATGTAGCTGACCTGCTGTCCGCGCTCGAGCGCGTAGCGGCCGTTGAAGGTGATCTGGTCGACCCGGGGTATCCACTTACGGACCTGGCCTTCCTGCTCGATGCGCACGCCGCCGTCATCCGGTCGGCCGGCAACTCCCTTGGCGGTGAGCGTGCCGAGGAAGACAACGCGGCGGGTACCCTGGCTGATGTTGATGAATCCGCCGGGGCCGCCGATGGACTTGCCGAATCGACTGACGTTGACGTTGCCGTCGGCATCCACCTGGGCAAACGACAGAAACGCGATGTCGAGTCCGCCGCCGTCGTAGAAGTCGAACTGGTAGGGCTGATCGATCATGGCGGCGTAGTTGCGGCCGGCTCCGGCGTCTTTGCCGCCCGCGGGCGCGCCGCCGAAGAGACCCTGCTCGACGGTAAGCGTAAGCTCGTCGACAAAGCCCTCCTCCACCGCGACGGTCACGATGTCGTTGGCCACGCCGAAGCCCAGGTTGACGATGTCGCCGGGGTGCAGCTCCATGGCTGCGCGGCGAGCCATCGCTTTGCGGATGCTGAGCTCGGTTACCGCCATGGTGCTCGCGGGCACGCGGATGTGCCCGGCGTAGGCCGGGTCGAACTGGACCTGGTAGGTCTGCGCCTGCTGCGGGTCTACCACCACGCAGTCAACGAGCGCGCCGGGAACCTTGACCTGCTTGCCCGGCAGCGTGCCGGCTTTGGCAATGCGCTGGACCTGGGCGATGACCAGCCCGCCGCGGTTGTGCGCGGCGGCGGCCATTGAGAGCATCTCGCCGAAGATGACCTCGTCTTCCATCGATATGTTGCCGCGCTCGTCGGCGGTGGTGCCGCGGATCACCGCGACGTCGATCGGCAGGGCGCGGTAAAAGAGGCACTCGCCGCCGTCGATCTCCATCAGGCGCACCAGTTCGCCGCCGGCGGGGGTGGCGGCGGCAGGGCCGGAGGCGGGCGCGGCGGCGGCGCCGGGGGTGGGGGC
>PWMO01000389.1 GCA_003558175.1 Spirochaetaceae bacterium | reverse complement strand
TTGAAGCGTCCGGGCCGACAGGGATTGCTGCGGAACGCGTGTGTCGTGGCCGGAAACACCGGCCGGCATGATCTGCTGCCGCTGCTGAGCCGGCTGGCGCGCGATAGCGACGCGGTGATAGCGGAGCACGCTCGCTGGGCAGTCGCCGTGCTGCAACGTCGCGACGAGCGGTCAGCCGCGTATGGTCCGGCGGTAGGGGAATTGCGGCACTCTTCGACGCAGCAAATGGACGTCCAGAACCGCTTTGGTCCGTGACAGGTATTCGCGTACCGTCATTCGCAATGACGCTGTACCTTCCACGTCGCGGGCGCGATACCCGACGGCATCCATCTCCTGCTGTTCGGCGACGTAGAGCGCACGGGCAGCATGAAAGCGCTGTGAGATTACCGTAACGTTTTTCTGGCCGAAGACGTAGCGGGCGCGCTGAATGGAGTCAAAGGTGTTGATCCCCGCGTAGTCAAGGTAGATGCGCTCTTCGGGTACCCCGCGTTGCAGCAGGGCGTCCTGCATCGCGGCGGGCTCGTTGTACGAGGGATGAAGGTTGTCGCCGCTGGCGAGTATGTAGTCAATTTTTCCGGCTTCGAAAAGCGCTACCGCTGCGTCTATACGGTATTGAAAGAACGGGTTGACTCCGCCTCCCGGCTGAAACCTGGCCGTTCCGAGCAGCAGGCCGACTCTGTTGTACGGGACTTCTGCTACCTGTTCGTAGACGATGCCCCGCGCCGACTGCTCAACAACGGTATTTGCATAGAACACCAGAACAACAAAGGTAAGCAGCGCGTATCGCGCTACCCATATTGCGATGCGCCACGGCCGCGTTGATCTTGTCGCGACGCGATCCACGTTGGCTGATTCTTCTCCCTTACCGGAGTCCCCGCAGCTTGGCGATGACATCAACCGCTTTGAGTCGCACTTCCCGGATGTAGTTTCCGGAGGCGACCTCCAGCAGCGCGTCGATGATCATCGGGTCGGAGATCCCTCCGCCTGCGGCCGCGAGCTTCTCAATCGCAAGCAGTGACGCAAACGCCAGGTTGTTGTCCGGCGCGGGCTGAGCCGTCTGACGGGTCATCATCCGTGCGATATGGTTGGTAACGTCGTTTTCGTCGTTCATCCCGATGACGCCCAGGGCGTAGACGGCTTCCGAGAGGACCATCGTTTCAGGGTCGTCACGAAGAATTGTCATCAACGCGTTCTTGGCGCGCTCGCCTCCGAGCTCGCCAAGCAGGCCGGCGGCTTCTCGGCGGATGTCGGGATGGTAGTTAACTATTCTGCTGCCGCCGCTGGTTACCCGGCGCGTAGTGCCTTCGCTGGCCAGGGACTCGAGCACAACGGCCACCGACAGGTTGTTTTGTGCTGCCGTACCCGACTCGATCATGGAGCGGATACTCTGCAGGGCGAGCAGTTTCATTTCCCGGTTTTCCGACAGCGCCTGGCTGCGAATAATCTGCAGTTCTATATCTTGACTGAGATAGAGCTCCTCTATGGTGTATTGCCGCTGCTCCGCCTCAGTCTCGGCCTGCTGAGCGGCGACCGCCGGACTCATAATCAGCGCCACTGCAACTATCCAGATCAACCCCTTCATCGGATGCTCCTCAGCAAAATCTACCTGACGTTTGTGTTCTCAAACCTACACGCAATATCTACAGCTTAGAGTATAGTTTAAAATACATCAACTTTCCAGTTGCCGTCCAAATTTCGCAACCGGTAGAGAATTACCGGCTGATCGCGCACCACCATAATCGCCTCGACATGGTCGTCACTGAGGAAGTGCAGATCGTCCAGGCGGGCGTTGGCGCGGCTGGGGCCGACAACCCACTCGAAGTAGTCTCGCAGCGTGCGAAGCTCGATTTCATTGCGTTGCAGTGTGGGCATGCTCGAAATCTCGCGCAGTGTGCGTGGATCTGAGTAGGTTCTGCGATACTCGTCGGTCAGATAAGTCAGCCAACGCTGGTAATCGCGCTGCTCGATAACGGCGTTGAGTTCTTCGATGGTCTGCTCCACCTCGCTGAAAGTCTGCTCGTAGATCTCTTCGGTCACCTCGAAGCTTTCGGGGGCCTCAGGTTCTGCCGGCTCATCCGGTTCATCGGGTAACAAGGGGAGAGGATCATCTTCTGGTGCAGGAGGCGCAACCTCTTCCGCAGGTGTCTCGGCGTCCGGCTCCGGTGCTGCAGGGGCAACCGCAGCCGCCGGCGCTTCCGCTGCGGAGGGCTGCTCGTCAGCTTCCGGAGCGGTGGCGCACCCGCTGAATCCGTGCAGAATCAGCAGAGCCAGGCAGCTAAGAACGATTACTGGTGCTTTTATCATTCTGCTTTCATAGTACTGTAGCGCGACATGAACTGTCAAACGAAACGCGGCCGCGGGGCTACAAGTTGTCGGAGTGAAGCCGGTTTGCGGCCCCGCTTCGCCGGCGCTACTTCCTCCGCCGTCCTTTCCCTCCCGCTGCGATACGGTTTCGGTACTGCTTCGATACTGAGACGGATATCACGCAGCATATTGCAGTGGGGCGAATTGCGGGCTACTATTGAGGTAAGGTGTCGAATACACAAGACGTGGCCAGAATCCTTCACAGCTTTGCCCGCGCCGCGCGCACGGCCGAGATGCCGTTTCAGCAGCTGGTGGCGTATACCGGCAAGTACCTCGAGCGTCACGCCGCGTCAAACCCCGACTTGAGTGATCTCGAGGATAACACCGAAAACCTGTTGGCCGTGCGGCTGATTGAGCTGGAGAAAGAGAAACGGCTCACCGTACGCTATGACGGCAGCCGGATCGTTGGTGTGGACTTTCCGGAGTACTACACTGCGACCATTCACACCGAATACGGCAAGATACATGACCGTCCGCAGCTCCCCTTTCCTACCGAAGAATCGCTGGAGATCACCATCCCCAACGATCTGGTTCAGCCAATCGACGTAAAATCCGATTTTGTGGTCTGGCTGGGCAAGGAGGCCGAAGAATCACCGCGTGTACTGCGTTTGATGTTTCCCGACGGGTTGAAGTCGATCATCGCTACCGGCGAGATGCTTCCCTCGACACTTGTTGATGTGGCAGTGCACAAGATACGAGCCTATCTGCGCAGCGAGCGGAACGTCAGCTACATCAGGAGTAAGCTGAGCGGTGTGTTCCGCAACCGCGAGGCAGCGCTCCAGGAGATGCTGGGCAAGATTCTCACCACTCCCGATAGTGCGGTGCAAACCGTGCTGCAACCCACGGACTTCAGCTTTCACTTCTGGACTACGCTCTCCAGCGTTCTCATCAAAGACCTTGCTCTAAAAAAAGAGAAGCTGCAGGAAGAGCATGATTGCGCGCAGTCGGCCTATCTGCTGGGCTATTACAACGTCTACTATAAGGGTGTGGTGCAGCGCAAACGAGAAACGGAAGCCGCGTTGCAGATGCTGGACACGCGCCTGCGCAAACCACCGTACGCCTACACCATATCGGATATCTACAATTTCACCGACTCCAAGGGCGTGCTGTTGACAAAGCGCTACGGACACGAGGACATCAACGACTATCTCACCACGCAGGTTCGGGCAGACACGCCCGATCGGCTGGCCGCTATGCTGCGCGTGAAGGGGCCCGATGACAAGGAGTACTTCCTTCGCAAGGAATACGCGCTGAAGGTACTCATTGAAGGCATATTCGATGCGTCGCGAGAGCTGGCCGACCATTACGTGGAGTCGTGGAGTAGCGACCTGAAGGTCGACCGCCGCCCTCGCGAGATGATCGACGACTCAGCGTTCGAGCGCGACGTGCAGTCGCGCATGGAGGAGCAGTATCCGCTGCTCTGCGCCCTGTGTCGCTTCGATCTGATCTACCTCTGCGCCAATGAGCAGAAGGTGATGGGCGAGGCTGCGGCGGAGATCAACCGGATACTGGACAGGGAACGGCGCGCAGTGCGCCCGATGCATGAAGTGCTGCAGCTCGACCGCCAGAAGCTTGCCGATGATGCCCGGCTGTTGCTGCCGTTCTGGCAGGCCATTCCGTGGCTCCACTCGATGATCAGATTGTTTCAGCGCATGCTGACCGGCCACAAGACTGCCGGATACGTCGAACGCCGCCAGAAGCAGAAGGCTCGCCGCGGGAAACGGTCAGGCGCAACAACCGCTGCGGGCACGGGAGCCGTATCAGCTGATTCCGCGCCCGGTGGCGAGCCGCCGGCAGCCGGCCGGCGTGCGGCAGATGCAGCCATCCGTGAGACCACCATGCAACTTGGAGCTCGGCCCGAGTCCGCTACGCGTGGCGGAAAGCCGTCGGGAGACTCTGGCTCCGGTGGCGGTGCAAGAGACGGGGCTACCAAAGGCGGAACGACACGCCGCGTGCAGGCGCAGGAGTTCAAGCGCCGCATCGATGAGCTGCAGCAGAGTTACGTGGGTAAAGACGGCAACGTTGATGCTACGCTGGAGGAGCTCATTGAGCGGTGGAATCCGCTGCTCGACCCGGTCGCGAAAGCTAATCTGGTGGAAGACGTGAACTCGCTGGTGCGTGATTTTCTGCGCCGCATGAAGGTGGGGTTTCGCCTGATCCCTCCTGACCGTCCCCGGATCCAGGGATTTGCCGAGAAGCTTTCGCAGAGCGACGTCTTTGATCAGATTCGTCGCAAAGACGCGCTCAAGACGTACCTCGAGCTCTACATGCTGAAGGTTATGGGTAAGCTGCACGACCGGCCCGCTTCGCATCGCCCGACGGCGCGCCGTTGACGTTCCGCGTCTTTGAGGTTCCGCTTGGCCGCATTGCGTCGCTTACACTGATGCGCTATTTTTGCTTCACTTTTGCTGTGGAAATACATATCGTTGAGGTGTGAACTACAACTTTGACGCAGCTCGGCCGACTGCCAGCGTAACCCTGATCACCGGAGAGCGTAGCAGCGGCAAGTCGACGCTCTGTTATCGCCTCTACCGGCGGGCGGTGGAACTCGGCAACCCGATCTGCGGGGTAGTGAGCGTGGCCGTGTACGATTCTCTGCAGGAGAAGATCGGGTTCGATGCGCTCAACCTCGACTCGCAGCGCTCCGCACCACTTGCCAGAAAAGACGGCACCCTGGTTGGCTCACGCTGGGCGTGCTACACCTTCAGTGACGACGTGGTAAACGAGTGCGTAAGCAGCACCGTGGCGGCGCTGGACAACGGGGTAGACCTGCTGGTGCTGGACGAGATCGGTCCGCTCGAGCTTACGGCGTCCCGGGGCTTCCTGCCGATTCTGAAGTATCTCGAAAGTTCCGGGTTGCCGTCCGAGACCTACGTTGTGGTTCGTCCATCGCTTGCCGCGGAACTCGAGCGGTTCTTCCAGTCGTGCCGCACCGCCGCAAACCTGCGCAGCGTCCAGGTGACTACCGAAAACCGTGATTCACTGGCACGAGGCATGGCGTCGTCGCTGGCTGCCGACGGCAGCGGCGCAGACTGAGACCGCAATCTGAGACACGGCCGCCGGATCGG
>PWMO01000130.1 GCA_003558175.1 Spirochaetaceae bacterium | reverse complement strand
TAGCGTCTGGAATTGGACACCATAGCGGCGCCGATCTGCGAATACCCAAGGCTCTCGTGCAGATCGACCTCCGCGGCGCTGAGCCGGTACTTCCTGATCAGGCGATCGCGGATGGAGTTGACGATCCTGCGCTTCTCTTTGATGGAAGAGACGTCGGGTAACTCAATGATGAACTGGATCATCGACACAACCATGGCCCACTACCGTACCACAGCAACGCACCTTGCGCAAATGCTGCGGCCGCGTGAGAGCGGGAGCCGCGCGGCAGCGGGCCGTGGTTTCAAGCTGAGGCGGTGGCGCCCTATCGCCTGCGCGCGCGGGCAAACAGTGCGATTGCCAGCGCCATCACAAGGTAGGTCAGATTGGCGTGCGCCGCGGCGGCGTGAATCCCGCGAATATCGAAGTAGACGCCAACCTCGCCCGACTCCAGATAGAGGTAGTCGTGGGGCCCGAGCTGCCGCTGGTAGTACTCGGCGCTGTGACGCGAATAGACCCGGCGCTCGCCGTCCTGCACGATCAGCAGGTCGGACTCAATTGCCACCAGCGAGGCCAGCATATCGCGTCCGCCGGGCTGCGTCAGGTTGCCCTCGTCCACGTAGCGCGCAATGGTCGCATACCGCTGTTCAACCCGCTCTTCCAGGCTGCCGGTCTCAAACCAGATGGGAAGGAGTCCCGCAATCAACGCCACCACTGCCAGCGCGGCAATCGCCGCCGGTGCGCCGGCGCGGCTCGCAGCAGACCCTTCCTGTTCGCGCGGCAGCGGCGAAAGCTTGTGCAGTCGCATCAAGCGGAGCACGCGCCCGGTGCGAATTGCCTTGGTAATCTCGATCACCCTGGCAACACCGCCGAGCCCGGCCACTGTGGCGGTGCCGGCGGCGGCGGCCAGAAAAGCGGGGCCGGAGGTCAACACCAGCAGCGGGATTGAAGCCAGAAAATCCATCCAGCCGCGCTCGCGGAAGAAGTAACGGCCCATTCTGCGGTGCAGCAGCGCGAAGTAGGAGCGAACCACAAAATCGAGCGTGAAGAGAATGTCGAGCCCAAGCCCTACCGCCAGCAGCAGCATACGTTGCTCCCAGCTCAGCCGCATCACGATCGCGAGTTCTTCAACGGCGGTGTGAATGACCACCAGGATAACAGCGGCAATCATGATTCCTGAAAAAACAGCAGCACTCTTCTTCATATCGTCTCCCCGGTGATTTCACGGCTCACTGTAGTATATTGCACCCCGGAGGCGTAAACAGAATGAAAGGTTCACTCCCCCGCTCAATCTCTTCAAATTTCGGAAACCGGCAGCGTTTACATAACCGCTGATTCGACGAATAATGGCCACTCGATGCGGTTGTCTTCAGTTCTGCTGCCTGTCGCTGCGTGGTTCTTCCTCGGTGCCGCCCTGATCCATGCCCAATCGGACATCGAGGCGATGCTCGAGCCCGAGGCGCCCGAGTCGCTGTTCTCGGCGGAGATCGGCGACGCCGATGTAGACCTCTTCATCGACGGCTCCTGGCGCACCGGCCTTGGAGGCACCCTCGGCTGGGCGTTCCATCCCGCCATCCCGCCGGACGGCAGACGCGTGACCTTCCCCTACCTGTTTCCGGGGATGCAGCAGCGCCCGTTGTACAACATCGTAGATCTTACCATCTCGCTCTGGCTTTATGAACGCTTCTACTTCGAGACCACCTTTATTGACGACTTTGCATTCAACTCCATCCTGCTGGGATACCAGGGGCGCGAAGGCGAGTTTGTCCAGTCGGTCAAGGTAGGAAACGCCGGGCTTTCGATCTCGCCCTACCCCTACCTCTCGTTTGACGAGGCGCTCGAGAACTCCCCCGGAGCGTCGGCCGAGTTTGAAACCGAAAGCAGCCGTCACGAGCTGCTGTTGCGCTACGAGCCTTCGGCAACCGATCGCGTGGTGTTCATCGGCATGAACCAGCTCGACGAGCGCCGCTTCGAGCCCGCCGGCTACGTGCGCGGACGCTTCTTCGTTCTGCCGGACGCCGGAATCGAGAACCTGGAGGTCTACCGCGAGGACCGCGACGGAACGTTCCAGGGGAACGACGGGCGGCTCTACAAGCGCGTCAACCTTGACGACGAGGCGGCCTACTCGCTGAGCGAGGGCTACCTCCATCTGCGCCGGCCCGCTACCGGCCGGATTCTGGTCTTCTATACGAAGGACGGCATGCACGTCGGCGAAACGGGGCTCGGTATCGGAGCGCTGATCGGCGAGCCCACGGACGACCCCGAAGACTCGCAGCCGGAAGACTTTCTGAGCAATCCGGAGGCGCGCGGCGATTTTGCATTCGACGCCGGGCACTACTTCGGCCTCGATCTGAGCGAGCTCGAAGTTACCGTCGGCGGCAAGAGCACGCTGCTGCTCTACCAGCCGGGGCAGTTCTCGCCGTTTGAACAGCAGAACCGCTACGACGTGTCGGGCTTCAACCTGCGCAACGGATCCGATATCGAGACCGGCTTCATTCTGCGCGAGAGCTTCCGCGAGCGCGATCGGGCCGGGCTCTCGCTCTCGCTGTCCGATGCGCTGACCGAACTGGTGGTGGGCGACCCGGGGGCAGACCTGCGCAGCGCCCTCAACCGCTACCCGTTTGCCACGCCGCAGGCCGGTTTCCCGCGTCGCAGCCCGCGTCTGTACGGCCCGATTCGCACCGCTGCGCCGGGCTACACCGACTTTCAGATTCTGGCACGCGCGCTGCGTCCGGTCAGCACGCTCTCAATCGGGCCGGGGGCAATTCCCGGCTCGGTTACGGTACTGCGCAACGGCCGTCCCGACAACAGTTTCAGCGTCAACTACTCCACCGGCGCGCTTTCTACCAGCTTCCCGGTGGCACCCAACGACGTGATCGAGGTCACCTACCGCAGCTATCTCTCCGACGGTTCCGGCGGCGACCTGCTGTTTGCCAGCGGCAATACCATCAGCGTGACCGACGCGCTCGAGCTCAAGCTGGCCTTCGGCATCCGCTGGAACATTCTGGGCAACACCTACTCCATCACTCCCACCGACCACCCCGGCACCATCACTCTGAGCGGCCGCCTGGCGTGGGAGCGGGAGAACTTCCAGGGGTTCATAGACGGCGCGGTGCAGCTCGCCAACCCCGACACCACCGGATTCCTGCGACTGGCCGGCATGGAGCAGCGCGAGGTCTCCATACCCGTGGCCGAGTTCGCCATGTTCCCGTCTTCCCCACCCTCCGTCGATCTCGATCCACCGGACGCAGCTGCAATCGACCTCAGCAAAGCCAACCGCGGCAGCCTGCTCTACAAGGACTTCTACGCCGAGGGGACCTTCGGCGGCGGCAGCCTGCAGAATTACACCGCGTCACTGCCCGCGGCAAAGATCTTCCCTTACGAGTCGGGCTCGCGCGTCGGGCCGTATCCGGCGCGCGCCGAGCAGGACGGGATCGACGGCAACGTCATGGTGCTGGACTTCGTGATGGACGGTTCGACCGAAGAGGACCAGCAGTGGGTCGGCGCGCAGCTGCGGGTTCCCGGCGGCAGGCGCGACTTCTCAAGCGCTACCGGCATCACCTTCCGCTGGCGCGCACTCGATCTGGCCAACGACGACATCGATGTCTACCTGCAGATCGGTGCGGTAGACGAGGATCTCGACGGCGACGGCGTGCTGGACGAGGGGTCGAGCCCGCTGGTGCCCACCTTCCCGTTCACCCACCGGCAGGGAGAGGCCGAAGCGTTCACGCTGCGCGCCGGAACGGTTGCGCCCGGGCGCACCCTGGTCTTGAGCGAAGACGGCAGCGGCAGCGGGCTGCTCGACCGCGAGGTGCCCCGCCTGGTCTACACCAGCGCCGAGCTGCGCTCGCTGACCCCTGAGCTCGCAGGAAACGACCTGCCGCTCGAACGCTGGAAAACTGCCGAGATCCGCCTCGGTGCGGAGGATCGCCGGCGGTTGGCGGAGACGCGCGCCATCCGCATTATCGTGGTCAACCGCGGCGGCAACGGCGGCAACGGGTCGGAGGTCGCCGGACGGCTGCTGTTTGGCGAGTTCAAGCTGCAGGGCACGCAGTTTGCCGTCGAGGCTACCCGCGCCGCAGCCAACGATAACGACAACAACAACGGCGAGACGCAGAGTACCGAGGGTCCCGGCGGGGTGATCGTGCGCGAGGTGACCGACCGGCCGCCGGCCGGCGTTGCCCGGTTGACCGACGAGTTCTCAGAAGTACGCGATGTATTTCACCCCGACACGCGCGACAATCAGCGCGTGCTGCAGATCCGCTGGCGTGACCTTGAGCCGGAAGCCGACGGCACCGCCTGGACCATCTCCGACTACCTGACCGCGGTCCCGTTCCGGCAGTACGACCGGCTGGTTTTCTACCTGCGCGTACAGGACCTGGCTGCCGCAGACTCCGGCAACGGCGGTCCGTCGAACGGTGAACCGACGATCAACGTCAGAATCACCGACGAGGCGGGCACCGACGGCCGTGGCCTCGAGGGAAGCATCCCGCTGCCCCTCCCCACCGACTCCAATGACACCCCGTCGCGACGCTGGCGGCGCGTCGAGCTCGACATTCCGGCGCAACGCATCCGCCTGGTCGGTTCCGACGGTGTCGAGGAGGAGGCACCGCTCACGGTAGAGGCCCCGAGAGCCGGCGCCGACCTGACGCGAATCGAGCTCAGCGTGCGCGATGCCGAGAGCGGCACCATCTACATTGACGAGATCCACTGGGCCGACAGCCGCATTTCCCTCGAGGGAACCTCGCGCCTGGCGCTGGCGTGGCAGGTGCCCGGCACCATCTGGCGCGTGCGCGGGACCGATGTCGTTCGCGATCTGGAAGTCGACCACGACATGAGCGTTCGCAGCCGCGGCTTCACCACCGACAGCGAGTTTGGTCCGGCCGCGGGACTGTTTGCCTCGGCATCCACCGTCAAGGCAACGGTGGCCGGAGCACGGCTCACCACCGATTACTCAATGGCGGTCTCCGACGAGACCGTGACCTACAGCGGCGGCCACGCGCTGCGCATCCCGGCAGAGTCCGCCCCGGTAGTACTGCTGGAGAGCTATCGCCGCAGCTACAGCAGTATCTCGCCGTCACTCTTTCGTTCCAACGCCCTGCTGCTGACCGGTGAAGAGCTGGGGATCGTGCGAATGGATGCGTTCTCACGCCTGCGCGGTGAAAACATCAACCAGACCTGGCGCATCCGCATGGAGACCACCTGGGATCGCGCCGCGAACCTGGAGACGCAGTTCTCGTTGATCCACGCCGCGGGCGGATACTCCATCTCCGACGGTGATGACTACTTCAGCTCCTGGATTGACGGCTATTCGCTGCTGGTGCCGTTTGAAGCAGGGACCGGAATCGAACGGCGCACGGTATCCGAGAACCGGCTGCGGCTCGACTACGGCACGTTCAACGCCCGCATATCGCCCAACTGGGATATCCAGAACCAGAGCGCTACGCGAGGCACGCAGCGCAACCG
>PWMO01000545.1 GCA_003558175.1 Spirochaetaceae bacterium | reverse complement strand
GCATAACCGCAGCGGCCGAAATCAGGAATGCCTGTCCCGAAACTGGAATCGTGATGCTGACGTTCCAGGCCCAGCTCGACGTGATCCGCGCGGCGATCGGTGCCGGGGCGAATGCGTACGTGCTCAAGGACTCTACCGAGGGAGAACTGTTTGATGCAATTGTTGCCGCCGCCGCCGGCAGGCGCTACATGTCGCAGCGTGCCAGCGAAGTCATGGTTGAGTCGTTCATCGACATCGACGCTGATGACACTGCGTCATCAGCACACGGCGCGCTGCGCGGCTTGAGTACCCGGGAGCGGCAGGTGCTGCAGATGCTGGCGGAGGGTAGTTCCAACAACCACATCGCCGAGACGCTCAATCTCTCTCCCAAGACGGTAGAGACCTACCGCAGCCGCCTGATGCGCAAGCTCGAGGTCACCTCGTTTGCCGCGCTGGTGCGAATTGCGGTGCGCGAGGGGCTGGTTGATCGACAAGGATAGTCTAAAAACTCTTATAACGTAATTGTTGTCAGGGTTCTCCTGTCGCGAAGGAAAATCCTGTTATTATCTCTAAAAAGAAACTTCAACTGTTCAGGATTCCTGACATACGCGGCTGCCGCAATGACGTACCTTTGGCGCTCACGAATATAGCGTACAGGAGTGACGCCATGAAATGGTTTACCAACATGAAGATCGCCGGAAAGCTGGTTCTGGCGTTTGTCGTAGTCGCCGCACTCACCGCCGCTGTCGGCATCTTCGGCATATATAACCTTGGGGTGATGAACGATCTCGCCGAGACGATGTATGAGCGCGAGCTGCTCGGCCTCGAAGCTATTCAGGACACGAACGCGCAGGTTCTCTACGCAATGCGGGCCGAGAAGAACATCATCCTGGCTGCAACCGAAGACGACCGACGGCACTACATTGAACAGCACCGACGCAACCTGGCACGCCTCGAGGAACGGTTCGCCGCTTCCCGAGACTATTTCCCCACCGAAGAAGGTCAGGCGCTGATGGCGTCAATCGATCAGGCGCTGCGGCCGTGGCTCGATACAACCCGTCAGGTGGTGCGCATCGCGGAGCAGGAAGAGCTGGCCGAAGCACGGGAATCGGCGGAGTTGTCCATGGGCGAGGCGCGCGACCACGCAAACTCGGTTGACAACCTGATGGATCGAGCCGTTGCGCTCAAGGAGGCGATGGCACTCGAGGCGGCAGATACGACACGCGAGGTCTACGCATCGAGCTTTGCCGCGATGGTAAGCATCGTAGTACTCGCCGTGCTGGTGGGCATCGCGCTGGGCCTCCTGATTGCGCGGATCATCAGTCGGCCGCTCAAGCAGGGAGTGAGTTTTGCCAACGCGTTGGCGAAAGGAGATCTCACCAGGGTACTGGAGGTCAAGCAGACCGATGAGGCGGGAGAGCTCGCCTCGGCTCTCAACAGCACCGTGGAAAAACTGCGAAGCATTGTGTCCGACATGAAAAGCGGCGCCGAGTACGTAGCATCCGGCAGCGAGCAGATGAGCAGCACTGCCGAGCAGCTGTCGCAGGGGGCTACCGAGCAGGCCGCTTCCGCCGAAGAGGTCTCCGCTTCCATGGAAGAGATGCAGTCCTCGATTCGGCAGAATGACGACAACTCCAACGCCACCGAGAAGATAGCGATGGAATCGGCAGAGAACGCCGAACGGGGCGGAGTCGCGGTGGCCGAAACCGTGAGCGCCATGAAGGATATCGCCGGGAAGATCGGCATCATTGAAGAGATCGCGCGCAACACCAACCTGCTGGCTCTGAACGCGGCAATCGAGGCGGCGCGTGCCGGTGAGCAGGGCAAGGGGTTTGCCGTTGTCGCCAGCGAAGTCCGCAAGCTGGCAGAACGCAGCCAGAAGGCGGCGGGCGAGATCAGCGAGCTTTCGGCCAAGAGCGTCGGTGTCGCGGAGCAGGCGGGAGAGATGCTCAAAGAGCTGGTTCCCAGTATCCGGCGCACTGCGGAGCTGGTGCAGGAGATCTCGGCATCCAGCGGGGAGCAGCGTACCGGTGCCGATCAGATCACCAAGTCCATCACACAGCTCGATCAGGTGATCCAGCAGAACGCCTCGGCCTCCGAGGAGATGGCGTCGATGTCCGAAGAGCTCACCGGCCAGGCGCAGCAGCTGCAGGCAACTGCCGCTTTCTTCACGGTTGACGCAACCGCCGACACGCGCCTGCTGACCTCCTCGGCATCGTCTGCCGCACAAGTACGGGCCCCTGCTAACGGCAAACGCGCGGACAAGCGCAACGGGAATCACCATTTCGCACACGGCACCGCGACAGCGGCAGCGCCGCCGGCATCAGCTTCGGCCAAAGCCGGCCAACGGGCGAGCAGCTTCGGGATCACTCTGGCCGGCGTTGGCGAAACGGAGTACCGCGCGGTGGGAGAGGCGGACGAGAACGACAAAGAGTTTGTGGAGTTCTGAAGTCGGGCGCCGGCTGGCTCATACCGGCTCGCCCACGCCTGATCGTCCGTGCCGGCTGGATCATACCGCAGCGCGGCGGCAACGTTGACGTCGCGCTGCGCTCGTCAGTATCCTTGTACAATACAAGGAGAAAAACATGAGTTCCACACGCGAAGACTATCTCAACAAGGTGAAGGCCAAGCTTGATGAATGGAACGCCGAGATCGGCGTGCTCGAAGCCAGGCTCGATCAGGTGAAGGCCGACGCCCGAATCCAGTACCAGAAACAGCTTGAAGATGCGCGCAAGCGGCGGGACGAGCTGAA
Organism: Spirochaetaceae bacterium; assembly: GCA_003558175.1. Lineage (GTDB taxonomy): Bacteria > Spirochaetota > Spirochaetia > DSM-27196 > PWMO01 > PWMO01. The sequence goes on along the minus strand of PWMO01000545.1, from coordinate 2,715 downwards.
GCAGAAACTCGACCAGGTGAGTTCGTCCGGCGAGGAAGCGTGGGGCGAGCTGAAGTCAGGGCTGGACCTGGCCTGGGACGCGCTCTCCGACGCAGTCAAATCGGCTAAAACAAAGTTTGACTCGTAATCCCCCAATCGCCCAATCCCCGGACGCGGAAGCCCGCGGCAAAAGCCCTCTATCCCGCGGCGCCGCGCGCGGGCCACGGCGTGCATACGCAGTGGAGCGCCGATTCAACCGCTGATGAAGCCAGGAGCGTACAGATATGAGCGAGCAGACCGACGCCGGCCGGTGGCACGCTGAGCAGGCGGCAGACGTACTGGAACAACTCGAAACCGACTCCGGACGGGGGCTGAACTCCAATCGGGTGGGGGAGCTGTTGCAGCAGCACGGACGCAACAAACTGCCCGAGGAGAAAAAGCGCAGTTGGGTGGCACGGCTGTTTGCCCAGTTTCACAATGTGCTCATCTATCTGCTTATCGCAGCAGCGGTTGTCGCCGGGATCCTCAGTGAGTGGGTTGAGGCGGCCGTCATCCTGGCGGTGGTGGTGATCAACGTGCTCGTCAGTTTTATCCAGGAGGGCAAAGCCGAGCGCGCGCTCGAGGGGATCCGAAATATGCTCTCGCTCGAAGCGGTTGTGGTGCGCGATGGCAAGCGGCAGACCATCGATGCTGAAGAGCTGGTTCCGGGCGACCTCGTTGTGCTGAAGTCCGGCGACAAGATACCGGCCGATCTGCGGCTCGTTTCGGTTAAAAGCCTGCGGGTTGAGGAATCGCCGCTCACCGGTGAATCGGAGGAAGTAGAGAAGAGCGTCGAGCCGGTTGATTACGAGGCAGTTCTGGGTGACCGCACCAACATGGCGTTCTCCGGTACCACGGTCACTTACGGCGAGGCGACCGGGGTAGTGATCGCCACCGGTACCGACACCGAGATCGGCCGCATCAATCGTATGATGAAAGAGACGGAGCAGCACACCACGCCGCTGCTGCGCCGCATTGACCGTTTCGGCAAGGTTCTTTCTTTGCTCATCGTGCTGGTGGCCGGTGGTTTCTTCGCGTTCGGGTTGCTTGTGCAGCAGTTCGAGTTGCGTGAAATGTTCATGGCCTCTATCAGCATCGTTGTGGCGTTTATCCCTGAAGGGTTGCCGGCAATACTCACCATCACGCTCGCGCTGGGCGTGCAGCGAATGGCCTCACGCAACGCGATCATACGCCGGTTGCCTTCGGTGGAAACACTGGGGTCGGTCAGTGTCATCTGCTCCGACAAGACCGGAACCCTCACGCGCAACGAGATGACGGTGCGCTCGATCATCACCGCCGAGACGTCCTCGGACCGCTCGTACGAAGTCGAGGGCTCAGGCTACGCACCGGAGGGCAGGTTGCGTCGCAACGGGGAGGACGTTGAACCGTCCGACGATCCGGTGCTGCTGCAACTGCTCCAGTGTTCCCGGGCGTGCAATGACGCCTCCATCAGTCAGGATGAACACGGCGCATGGCAGCTGCACGGCGCTCCCACCGAGGGCGCGCTGATTACACTGGCGCACAAAGGCGGGTTGGGCGACTACCAGCCCGAGCGTCTGGATGCAATTCCGTTTGAGTCGGAACACAAGTACATGGCTACCTTGAACGAGGATGACGGGCGGCGCGTGGTGTTCCTCAAGGGCGCTCCTGAGCGGGTAATCGAGATGTGCGATCGCGAGCTGACTGCCGACGGGGACCGATCGATCAATCGCGATTTCTGGATGGAGCAGATGGACGCGATTGCTCGCCGCGGCGAGCGGGTTATCGCCTGCGCACTGCAGGAAGGCGATGAAGAACTCTCCAGCATCGAACACGACTCGCTCTCCAGCAACTTCGTCTTGCTGGGGCTGGCAGGAATCATCGATCCGCCGCGCGAAGAGGTGGTAGACGCCATTGAAGAATGCCGGCAGGCGGGCATTCGCGTGATCATGATCACCGGCGATCACGCCGTCACGGCCGGTGCCGTTGCCGAACAGCTGGGACTGGGCGCCGACAGCGAGCCGATCACCGGAGCAGAGCTGTCACAGATGAGCGACGCGGACCTGGTGCAGGCAGTGAAAGACCACAACGTCTTTGCGCGTACCAACCCGGAGCATAAGCTCCGCCTGGTCAAGGCGCTGCGCGAGCAGAACGCGCTCTGCGCGATGACCGGTGACGGGGTGAACGACGCTCCGGCACTCAAGAGCGCCGACATCGGTATCGCCATGGGCATCAAAGGGACCGAGGTCACCAAGGAAGCCGCTGAGATGGTGCTCACCGACGACAACTTCGCCTCGATCGTTCACGCGGTTGAAGAAGGCCGCACCATCTACGACAACATCAAGAAGACGATTCTGTTTCTGCTGCCGGCCAACGGTGCGGAAGCGCTGGTCATCATCGCCGCAATCCTGCTGGGACTGACGCTGCCGATCAGTCCGGTGCAGATTCTCTGGGTGAATATGGTCTCAGCGGTAACGCTCGCATTGGCACTCACGGTCGAACCGATGGAGCGTCGCGTGATGCAGCGGCCGCCGCGCCGCCACGATACGCCGATCCTGGATCGAACGTTCTTCCGGCGCATCGTGTTTGTCTCGCTGCTGAGTGGCGGATTCACCTTTGCAGCCTTTATGCTGAACGCTCAGGACGGCATGGAGGGCGAACGGCTGGCGCGGGCACGCACGATTGCGGTCAACATGCTGGTGATCGCGCACGCGTTCT